>NZ_JACJSA010000027.1 GCF_014697545.1 Oscillatoria sp. FACHB-1407
CGGCTTTCGGTCTGCCAGGTTGGAGTCTCACCCGGAGCGGCATGGGGTGCAAAGATGTAATCAAAGCGGTGGGGAAACAGTTCCAGAAATGTATCATTCCACTCGCGCACACTTTCAAAGCGAATGGTGCTCGTTTCTTTCATGTCAAACTTTAATCAAGCAACAAAACTTCTCACACGGTTTGTCTGTAAGCATGGGTCTGTCAGTGTTTTATGAGAGGCTGACACCCTTACAGAATTGAGGTTGAGATTATTCTTCCTGATCATTAAACAACCTGTTTTAACGCACAGTGAGTCAGTCAACTGAATCAGTTGAAGTTCTCTTTAGAGTTGTCAACACTGGCTGAAAAGGTTCAGATATTTGGGTTGTTGAGATTGCTTTGTTAGCCAATTCTAGGCTCTAAAATCTTGCAATTATTTTTTTCGTTGCATCATCCTAGAGTGTCAATCCGGTTCTCAGCCCATTTTGTTATGGAACTCTAGAGAGTCTGGCAATCTTGTCAACATTAGCAATAGTTCAAACCCTGATTCTGGGGGAGCTTTCTGACTCACCTTCACCCCATCGAATGTGGCTACAGCTATATCAGGGGGTTCAAAACTTTTGTCACTCAACCTGGGAGTTGCCCCGATCTAGATCTGATTGTCAAATGTGTGAATGTTTCAACATACTAGGCAACCCGTCAACTTTGTCAATTAAGGCTATCCTTAACCCTGGGCTAACGCTAAATTGTTGCTGAATTCTAGAGCGACGTGTCAATTTGTCAACTTGTTGGGGTGGCTCACCCAAGCGAGGCTTTATGACTCGGAAGGCTCAGGCTATGTTGCTTTAATCTAGAATAGCCTGTCAATTTGTCAATTGTGACCACAATTAGAGGCTTCATTGGGTAGTGTTTCAGATCTATTGCTACTAACCCCCGGCTGTCGCCGTCCCCCTTACCAAGGGGAACTACAGGGAGTCTTACAGAGGTTATCAACAGGTTTGGAACACCACCGCTTCATTGATCAGGGGACGCAAAAAGTTGTGAGATTCTAGAGAAGCCTGTCAATTTGTCAATCTGCGATCGCCCCTCTGCTTTGTTTCTTAAAACTAGTGCAGCTGTCAATTCTGTCAACGCTGAGATGAGCTGATCCCAATGTCTCCGCTTACGCTTCACTGGCGTCACAGGAGAATGGCAAGAAGGTTGACAATGTAGCCTGATCCTAGATTAGTTGTCAATTTTGTCAATTGTTAAATTATTTAAAGCTTTTGAGGCAACCATTGTCTTTTGAAGGTTACGGCTATGATTGCAAACGCTTTACGTTCAACGCTTTCTGACGATGGGCAGTTCTTTGTCATCGCTCACACTGGAGGGGCGATCGCTTTGATGTTAGTCGATCCTAGAGTCAAAGTTCCGCGATCCTAGTGGGATAGTAGAGGTGTAGATAGGAGGGGCGATCGCCACACTCCTGATATCAGAAGCCGTTGCCGACTTCACTAAAAAAACTCATTGCCTTAATCAACGTATCGTGTTGACAGATTTGCTCCAGTGACTTTTGATCACTTGTGCTCAACGGTATACTAAGCCGATAATAGTTCGCCTTAATGTATTGCCTGTGACTCAGTTAAATGACCTTGCTCTCAGTGCAACCTCCATGCTGAATGAGTCTCTCTCTGTTGATCCTGCTGCTGTTGTTTTAGATCAAAAGCAGGTGCAGGATTATGTTGCAAAGCTAAAAGCAGGGAAATCATTTCTGAATTTAGTGCTGATTCATGTTGCCACTGGAATTAATCAATTTCGGTTGCGGTTAGCAAACACACGACTTAAAAATGAACCAGATGTCATCAATCTCTACGACGAGACAGAGAAGATTGGTGCATTGCAAAAACAAACCATGATGCATCTTGAGCGACGATTTCGCTCGGTGTTGAAGACCGATGAGTTTTGGGAGCAGGCAGCAACCTGGATCTTAGGACGGTTGGATCAGTGGCAACGGGAAGGATTGATGCCATCTGATTGCGCTGTTGTGGGTGTGTTGTCGCTGGAGTCGGGGGCTGATTTAACAGACAGTGATGAGTGGCGCGAATCACTGGTGATAGGAGCTTGCGCGTTTCACACTGCGAGTCAATGGTTACGTCATCTCGATTTGTCGGGGCATAGTGCTGCCGAGATCGATAAATTGTTGGGAATTCAATCTAACGATACGCCTACGACACGGGAAGCTTTATTTCAAGATACGGATGTCGAACGAGTGGCTACAGGGTATCCCATCCTGACTGGAGCACAAGCTCTGATCAATTCCCAATGGGAGGATGGCGAATATCCCTACTGGAAAAAACTGGTTGGGGAAGGCTTCATTCAACATCAAATTGTCCGTCAGAGTCCGTCTAGCCAGCAGATTGAGTTGGTTCCCAGTAAGGCAGCATGGGAGATCATTAACCAATTCGGTCCTGAAGCTGCTTATGTCTTTTTAATTTTTTCCTCCTATGCCACTGATTCAGAAGAACCGTGGGCAGAGCAGATTCGCTTAAAGGGAACGGATTTAATTCGGTTGTTTGGCTGGGATAAGCGCACAGATATTACGATCGCCCAAAAACTCAAGAAGATTGGCAACCTGGTAGAACTGGTTTGTAGCCTCTCGGTCCTGGTAAAAAACATCAATATTGGCGCAAAGCGATACGACGTTGAACGGGGTGCGATGTGGATTTTAGAAGGGTTAGGTTATTCTGGTCAGTTGGCTCTGACGATGGATGCTAACCAACCTGATTCCCCAACTTATGAGGCGGGCGAGCCGGATGAGTTGTATATCAAAGTGCGCCCTGGGGTATGGACTGAGAAATTTTTAAACGCCAAAGATGCCAATGCAAAAGAGTCTCTGTTTCAATACGGTTATTTAGCGAAAAGTACGCTTCAGATCAATCCTTATCGTCAGCGATTAGCGTCAAAACTAGCGATTTTTCTGACGATTATGAGTCGCATTCGTGATGATGGGCGATATGAAGTACAAACCTTATTAGAGCGGTTAGAACCCAAGGAACTGCTGCAAGCGATTCGAGAAGATCGTTTGCGTCGCGTTAAATTGATCAATCAATGGGATAGTGCTCTGTTAACGCTCAAAGAATTGGGATGGGAGATTGATTTTGATTCTGCAACGTATCCAGAAAGCATCAGACCTGCCTGGTCTTTGAGTGATGATTTTGATTCTGGATATCGCCCCCGAAATTGGTTAGCTACCTGGCTGAAGGCGATCGTCATCATCAAGCCATCTGTTAAGATTCAGGAAAAGCTTGGTGCTCATGGACCCATTACGCTAAAACCAGCTCGCCCAGTTGCTCAGTCTACTCCACTGACAGGTGAAGCGATCCAGATGGCGTTGAATGCCAAAGGAATGACCAAAGCCCAGTTGGCAGATGCGTTACAAGTCGATCGCTCCCTCGTGACGCGCTGGCTTAAAGGGCAACGTACCATCCAACCCAAACATCGCGAACAGATCAAAGCCTTGCTTGGAGATGTGGTGACTCAGCAAGCGTAATATTTCTCTTTGCAGGAACTTGGAAACAAGATTTGTTTGGGATTGTTTTAGAGAGAGTAACAGAAGAGGGATATTCAGTCACAAATCCTCCGTCCTGACTCAGACCCAAGACGTACCCTTAAGGGTACTGCGATCGCTTCACAGAAGTTGGAAGATATACACACAGCATTTGAGTAGTAGGGATTATTTAGAGCCATAGTTACTGGGATGAGAATGGGGTGTAGAGGTATTCTGGGCTGGGGGCACTGTCCATACCTCCTATCTGTTCTAACTTAGATAGCGATCGCAATACTCTTCATCTTTTTTGCTGTGTAGAAAGCGTCTATTCACGTTCAGTTGCTCTGAACACCGCTACGGCAGGTAATAGATCGCTGACAGAAACAGGTTTGATAAGGGCTGCGTGAATCCCGCCTGGCAGTAGTGATTCGCGTGCAAATTTATACATCATGGAGACTCATCAGTAAATAGGCACTGAAAATCAACTCCCACCAGCGTTCCATGCATTCACACTGACGACTCCATTGGCAGTTTTGCCCAGATTACCCAATGTATTGTTTGGCAGCATAGTCAGTTGTGTTGCCCTTCTTGACATCCCCTGTCTCATCAATACATAAGCTAATCGGTCGAGTTGCGATCTGTTGTCGAATTAGATGTAACCGAATCGCTCTGACTTGTTCAACCCGGACTTGTTCAACCCGCCACACCCCATCGCGTAGAAGGTGATGTAAACTTTGCCCATCTTTGAGTCCGGTGAGTTTGGCAATCTCCAGTAGCGTCTTGCGCGGCAGCGGACTGAGAATGCCGACATGCAAGTACTTGAAGCATTCATACAACCGAATATCTGCAAAAACTGAGCGGTATAGCAGGCAGTAGTCATCAATGAATCTAATGGTTGCAACAGATTGTCGTGACTCCATCCAATTTTCAGGTAGAACGCAGCTTCTTCCAGCTTAATCTGCTCCTATTGAAGTAACAAAAGAGGGATTAGGATTGGGTGGAAACCCTGGCTGGGGCGCAGCCCCTACACCCCCTTTTATTAACTGTTTCGACAGTTGCTATATACCTGCATTCAGCAACGCCTAAAAAAAGACCCGGCACGCAAGCCAGGTCTTGAAGTCATAACTCTCTCAATGTCTCATACTCAAATGGGTTGATGTCGTAGAGGGGATGATCACCCCTGAAGGCGACTACAATGCGATCGCTTCGTCAAACGCAACGCCACGGTAAACCAGATGCAGCACTCGTTGCATCATGGACAGTTTGGCTGCGTTGTGAAATTGGAGAGTTGCTCCCCGATATTGCCCGGTGATAGGAGCATCAACCACTGCAACGGGTGCAATATTTGCATCGTAACGAACACCACGGTAAACCAGTTTCATATGTTTCGCCTCTTGTTTGTAGCGTTAGTTGGAGGCGCGTTCCTTCAGGACTTCTTCCTTACTTCCGTCTTCAACCTTTGTTTGTAGGGGGTTGAAGATGAACGATTTCTATACTTTTCATAGTATCGAACTCATTTATCCTGCCCATCCTACAATCGGGTGATTCGATCGGGTGAACGGCCCATTTCACGAGTCAGCGCAAGCTCTCACAGGTTGTCGAGAGAGCAACTGGAGCCGATGCTAACAACTCGATGGTTCCATTGGCACTGGTTCTCCAGGTTTGCGCCTCAATGAGGACTGGGGGTTCACTTGAAGACGCGACAGATGCGTTGGAAGTACCTGAATCATTAACACTCACCCAACCTGTTAACAAATTGCTGCCGCTGAGCAGCTCGCCTGGGTTCGGTGGCAATCCACCCCGACCTGTCACCACAAACTCCCCGTTCAGTACTTCATTGCGTCCACAGTGTTGGGCGATTTGCTGGGATGCGTCTATGACGGTGGTGGGTAGCTCGACTAAGCCCTGACTCGGATCGGTCGAGAGGAGGTCAAAGGCGATCGCCCCTGAAGCCCCAAACTCAGAACTGGCACTGATATCGCTGGTGGAGTTGCGCCTGAGTTGAGCGAAGCTAAAACGAGTGCTGGTTTGATCCTGCAATCCAAACAAACGATTTGCCTGGATGCGAATGTTGCCTCCGGTGCCTCGTTCAGCGGTGGCAATCAAGTCATTGTTTTCGTTGGGCAGAGCCAGGATGAACCCACTGGGTGCATTGATGCTGAGATTGCCCCCATCCGCATCATCAAAGGCTCTGGCGGAAATCAGGCTACTGTTTCGCATCAGCAATTGCTCTAACCCTAAAAGTTGTAGGTTTGCTCCTTCTCGATTGCTCGACGTGAAACCTGTTTCTGCGGTCAGTTGTCCGTTGTTGAGTTGCAAATCGCGAGTCGTGATGGATAGTGTTCCGGCTTGCCCTGCTGTGCTGCTGACGGTGATTACAGAGTTTCCCTCGACTCGGAGGCGATTGCTCCGAATGGTGAGGTTTCCAGCGACAGGGACGCTCTGATCCGTAATGGTTCCCGTTGCCTCAGCAGCAAGCCGACTGCGATCGCTCATCACAACTGATCCGCCTTCTTGCAGAGTGATACTCAAATTGCCTGCCCGCCCCTGCATGGTCGAGGTTGAAATGTCGCTATTCCCACTGAGTTCCAGACTATTGGCTGCTTCAATCACGATATCCCCTCCACGACCTGCGGCTGTATCAGCCGTGATACGGGAGCGATCGCCCAGACGAATATTACCCGCACGGATTCTCAAGTCTCCAGCCGACCCTTGCCCCGTACTGCTGACGGTGATTTGGGCGCGATCGCCTAACGTCAAGCGATCGGCATTCCAGATCTCTACACTTCCAGCTTGTCCACCACCCGTTGCAGCGGAGGTGAGACGACTTCTATTGAGGGCAATATCGCCCCCCGGTTGCATCTCAACGCTGAGATTGCCAGAGCGCCCAGTTTCGGTGGAGGCTGAGATCGTCCCATTCAAGACTTGCAAAGCCTGTAATCCACTCAATTGGATATTGCCTCCAGTGCTGACACGGGATGAGGCGGAAATCGTGGCTTCATCTCGCAGCGTCAGTTGTCGTGTCTGAACCTGTAGATTGCCTGCGTTTCCAGTGGCTGTGGATCGGGCTGATAGAATGCCATCACCCCAAAAGGCGATCGCTTGTGGAGCAGTGACCTGCAACGTTCCTCCCTGCCCTGTGCCAGATGTGGATGCAGAGATTTGAGCACCTCCTTGCAGATGGATGGTCATGCTCTCCCGGTTGTAAGGCTGCAACACCAGATTTCCAGCCCTGGCTGCTCCGGTGGTTTCAGCAAAAATGCCACTGGTTGCGCCCGATACGTTGAGGCGATCGCTGCTGACGGTAATATTACCCCCCTGGGTTTGAGCTGTTGCGGTTGTGGTTGCGGTGGCTGAGATACGTGCCCCCTCCTGGAGTGTCAATGTAGGAGCCGCCAACCTAATATTTCCAGCCTGCCCAGCCCCACGAGTCTCTACGGTCAATTCCCCATTGCCCCTGATCTGCACAGCGTCCGGTGCTATGACGGTTAAGCTGCCGCCCTGACCCCGGTCTGTAGTTGCAGCGGAGATGCGGCTGTTCTCACTCAAGGCAATAGTCAACTGATTGTTGTAGTTCGGTTGGAGAGCGATGCTTCCTGCCTGACCTGTTCCCTGGGTCTCCGCTAACAGGCTACTGGTATCGGAAAGATTGACGCGATCGCTTCTGACAAAAATATTGCCACCCTGAGCCTGGGGTTGGGCGGTTTCAGCAGCGGTCGCAGATACCTGAATGTTACCCCGCACATCGAGTAAACCCGTGTCAATTTCCACATTGCCTGCCTGTCCAAGGGCTGTCGTCTCCACAGTCAATTGCCCATCACCCTGCAGAGTCAGGCTGTTTGGTGATGTTAAGCGTAAATTTCCACCCTGCCCAGCCCCACGAGTAGAACCAGAAATTTGACTATTTTGCAAAGTAACCGTGAGGGATTGCCCCTGGTTAAACGGTTGTAGCGTAATATCACCAGCATTACCCCCCCTGAAAGTATCGGCTGAGATTTGCCCACCGTTTTGCAGGGTAATCAAGGGGCTAGACAGAGTGATGTCACCCGCCTGTCCCAATGCTCTTGTTTGCGTTGAAATCCCGCTACTCACTAAAAAATTATCAATGAGCGATGTTTGTAGGGTGTACGTTCCCTGACTAGCAATTTGAATTTCATAGCCATAGATAGTGCTGAATTCACTGACACGAAGATAGTAAGTTCCTGGTTTGTTAAAGATATAAGTCAGATACGCATCGTTTGGACTGGTACTACCACCGGCTCCAAGAGTAATAGGAGCGTTATTATTTGAGGCGATTTCATTACCCCCGCTATCATACAAACGCAGCAGAGTATTAATATCTCCTTGAGCATTTGCGTTGTCGATGTCAAAGATGGCTTGAGTGCCAACGGCATCAACGTTGAAGGCATAATAGTCGAAATTGTTACTTTCAAACGTGTCGCCGCCTCCAACCCCTGCGATCGACACATAGGGAATCTGATCAGACAGTAAAACATCTGGATTAGCGGTTGCATTCACAGTCAGGGAAGGATCAATGACTTGAGCGAGTGGAAAATCAGCCAGCACTCCCCTATCAAAGAAATCCTCGTTAGTTGCATTGTTGGGTTCAATCTCAGGTAAGGTGGCTGATGTTCTGAAATTCACATTGGGTTGACGGGTTCCCACTCCGGTTATAAACACCCCTTCAGCTGCCCCAATGGAAATGTCTCCTCCTGCCCCAGTCTCACTCAAGATGGCACTTGTATTAATGACACTGTTTCCTTCCAGGCGAACAGCCCCTCCAGCTTGCAGGTTGATTGATCCTGCTCGTCCACGTCCAGCCGTTAAGCTAAAAATACTACTATCCCTCAACTGAATATCACGATTGGCTGTGAGGAAGACATTCCCTGCATCTCCCACACCAAACGTGGCAGTGTTGAGTAGAGAGAAATTGCTGAACTGAATTGTATCCGCAGCAATTTGAACCGCACCTCCCTGCCCGGTTGATTCGGCTCCAGGCTCAAGCCCCGTCACTAAGCGGCTACCATCAATCGAAACGGCTCCTGTTGCGAGAATAGTGATATCCCCTGCTCTGCCCTGTCCATTGACCGTTGTGGTGAGTAAGTTGTTAGTGAAGGAAACGGAATTTCCCCTTACTCCAATGTCTCCACCATTGCCACCATCCCCGCTAGCCGCATTGACATTGCTGCGAAGGGTGCTGCCATCATTTAATCGAACCTCCCCAGACTGACTGAGCAGGGAAATGGTGCCTCCCCTGGCCGTTAGTTGTCCATTCTCCAGGATCTCTCCTGCCACGATAGGCAAAGAATTGCCATCATTGATGGATGAATCCAGACTAGCTGTGGTGATGTCCTGATTGGCTTGCAGTTGAATCCTGCCGCCTTCTGCAGCAAGGGTTACTTGTCCTGCTGCACGAATCTGTGATACTGCATCCAGATCGACGCCTGCGGTTAATTCCTCAACGGCCAAATGACCACGAGTTTGCAAAGCAATGTCTCCACCCTGGAGATGAGCCTGGATACCTCCGCTACTGCCTGCTCCCAAAATGATGTCACGTGGGGAAAAGGGTGGGTTGGTTTCTATGGCTGTGTTGATCCTGCCCGTTGTCAATGCTGCATTTGCCTGTAAGGAGACATCTCCACCTCTGGCTACCACTGTTACATTTTGGATTGTACCTGTATCTAAAAAAGGCTCTGGTTGCCTTGAAATGGCTTGTGCAGCCACACTGACATTGGCTCTGGCATAGGTAGAAAGGTTCTCTGTGGTTGTGAAGCCGGATGACTCTATGGCGATCGCCCCACTTTCAGCAATGGTGGTTGAGTTGCCAGCATTACCTGGCAGGATGGGAATGTTGGCATCTGTTCTGGCGAATGCGTTGGCATTTAAAAACGCTTCTGCAGAGGTTAATACCTCGCGCGTAGTCACATCATCAGTCGTACTGAGATTGACGTTTCCACTCCTGGCGATCGCAGTTGTATTGCCAATCTCTCCAGCAACCGCTGATCCTCGCCCAAAGGCCAATACTGATGCATTGGCACGGGCAGAGGTGCGAGTGTAAATCTCTTCAGCAGAAATCAATCCGCCTGCGACCATAGCAACATCTCCTCCAGTTACAATAGCGCTGACATCGCCAACCTGCCCTGCGGTAGCTGCTGCCCTGGCGAAGGTGACTCCCTCAGCGTCAGCGTTTGCCTGGGCTTCTGCTGCACTATTAATGAAACCAGTGCGAATGGTATCAGTAGCCGTTAACCCGATTCTTCCTCCAGTTGCAGTTGTTTGAATGGTGCCGATTTCTCCAGCATCAATGATGGGGGCAAGGGGATCGGTCGCATTGATCAGCACATCAGCATACACAGTTGAATTTAAATTGGCAGTTGCGATCGCTCCCCCCGCATCCAGGGTAATCCGCCCTGCGGTAGCCGACAGTTGAGCATTGGTAACAATCCCGTCATTCAAGACTGCATCACGAGTAAACACAAGCCGACGCACAGAGGAATCCAGGACTTGAGTTGTAATGTTTTCGTTAGCAAGGAGTAAAATGTCACCTCCGATAGCAGTCTGGTTGATATCTCCTGATGTGACAATCACCTGCTCAGTCACTGCCGTATCTACATTACCCATCAGGTCAATACTGCCGCGAGCATCGATTGTGATGTTTCCTCCTCTGACAGAATCTCCCGCAAGGTTGCCAATTCCGGTACTGATACCTCCGGTTTGAATATTTCCTCCCGGCAACGCCCGATTTGGTTGATACTGATTGGTTAGAAAAATAGTGCCGCCAGGGTTGATAATGCTGCCAATCGCAATCTCTGCGCTCGTTCCTATGACACTGGTGATGGCAGGATTGGGATCCCGTGCGAGGGGTGGGTTTGCCGCAGTAAAGGCAGTGGTTCCGGCACGGATGTCCAACGTGGGCTGAGTTCGCCCATTAATGGGCAGCGTTGAACCGTCGGAAAGGGTGACGGTTTCGACCCATCCATTCGCAGGATCGGCTCCGGTAATGGTGATGTTGCCCGGAATGGTGACCCTCCCTCCTGCAAAGATGTGCAGTGAGGCTCCGGTGTAGCTCTCGAACTCGACATCCCCACTGGTGCGAATGATGGGATCGTTGGGACTGACCAGATCCCCCAATCCCCCATTCAACTGCTCCACGCGAAACCCACCACCGCTCCAATAGTGGGCATCCCCGATGACAGGGTTGGGCGATCGCAACACCATGTCACCCCCTGAAAATAGACCGCTACTAGGGTGATTTAGCGCGAAGATATCTACTGTGCGATCGCCCTGTATGGTCAGACGGCCATGGGCACTGGCAATAAAAGGTTGGAGGGTCGTATCTCGAATCAAAACGGTATCCGCCGCTTGTAGGGTTAAGTTCTGTCCTGCCCGGAGTTGCCCTTGCAGGTCAAGATTGCCTGCGGCGAGAGTCAGCCCTCCTCCCGTCGTCAAATTGCCCCGGTTAATGATGCTGCCCCTGCCGGGTTGCAACCCAATCGGTACGTTGATAGATAGTAGGGGGGGAGTCTGGGGATTAGTTGCGCTGAACTCGCTGCCATCTGAGAAGGAGAAGCGATCGCCCGTACTGGCAACAAACGCTCCCCGAATGTCTAACTGAGCATTGGCACCTAAAACAATGCCACTTGGATTTAACAGAAATAAGTTTGCGGCACCATCGACACCGAGCGTTCCCAAAATATTGGAGACAGTGCCACCCGTGACGCGAGTCAGGATATTTTGCACCCCAGAGGGGTTAGAAAAATAGACCCGTTGACCCTCGCCAACATTGAATTGAGAAAAGCTGTGAAATAGGTTGGCTCCCCGCAGTGCGCCACCTTCAATCCGATTTCCCTGCCCTCCCTGTCCGGTTGGATCAGGTCTGATCATTGACCGCTCGGTGCCAAGGGTATTATCAGGAAGGATTTGTGCCTGTACATTCTGTGCTGTTGCTAGACTGAGCAACCCCCAAACCGTTACACCACCGCTAAACAATCTTATCCAGGCAGGAAATCCCAGCATGATGTCTGCAATAAACGAGTATGGAGCAATAATAATGGCTAGCGGCTAAGTGTAAGTATCTCGTGTGGGCAGCGATTCTGCTAATTTTCGATATCTTCAAATTTGTAAAAAGATTGTTTTGGACAGAGAAGATCTGGAATAGCAGGGATAGCCGTAGCCCCATTCGATGGGGCGGAGGCAAGTCAGGAAGCTTTCCCAGCATCGAGGTTTGAGCCATTGCCTTTGCCTTAAGCTTTCTGACCAAAGCTCTACTTTTTGGGGTAAGGCAAGCTCATTGTTCTGGAAAGGATCGCAATCCTCAACACACATCTGAATTCGCTGGGGGGCGGGTTGCTCGATTATCGGGGTAGTGTTTTGCCAGTTTGCTACGCTTGATTGTGACGAATGATTGTGATTGATAGCCTATTGCCCTCTATGACGTTGGCGTTGCTCTAAAAAAGTTAGCTATAGTAGGTGTAGAACTGTTCAGCGCGCTACAGAAAAACAAAACAAATCTCAGAGTTCACAAGCTCATTGCTTGAAGTTGATTTAATCAAATATCTGCGGTTGGCTGGGTAGGATTTCTCTGCAACCCTATTGCAGCTATGGGTTAGATCTGGAGCGATGACTGAGCGATCGCCTCGTTTTCAGAGTGCCCACACTCAGGATCATAGATTCAATAAAATGCAATTTGGTGGAAGGGTTTAGCATTACTAAACCCGTACAGCCAGGAAGTTGCTCACGCTATTGAACTCATCTTCCTTGACTTGTGTTGTCTCTCAACATTGCTTGTTGAATGTCTGGAGATTTTTTAGATGAGAAACAAGTATGTTAACCCTCTCTCAAGATCAAAATTTAAACTGCACGATCAGCTATGTTCTTGAGCGTCTTAGCTCATTTGATGTGGCTCAATTTCTTCCTTCTTTTGATAATCTTCCACGTGATCCCTATTTAGATGGAAATTATCGATTCAGACGGTTCTCTCACTTCAAAATTTCTAATCATCATCTAGTGCAGTTACCCCATATCGCATTTCTGCAAAGCAAAACATACAACCCTCTGTTAGGGGATGTTACTCGTGAATATCTCGAATTGGATGATGCACTGATTCATCTGCCAGCATTTCAGACGCTGGTATTAGAGTTTTTTGAGTTCTGTCAGCGATGCTCAACCTTTGATGAGGTCGGTGTGCATCAAATTCGCATTACAGCTAATGAAAACGCAGGCAATCCAGCCCCAGAGGGAATCCATCGAGATGGTGTAGATTTGATCGGGATTGCCTGTATCCATCGGGAGCACATTGATGGGGGAGAAACGCACCTCTACCCCTCCAAACATCACACTCCAGATCAAAAACCAGCGTTTACTAAAATTCTTGAACCCGGTGAGTTGCTCGTAGTAGACGATCGCCAGTTTTTTCACTTCACAACCCCAGTCAAAGCACAATCACCACAGGGCGGATTTCGAGATGTATTTGTGTTTACCTGCCCTGGCTTACCGCACAATCAACGTTAACCTTGTTGAATGGTAAGAACACGCTCGACAGAAGGAATGCGCTATGGTGGCTCTCGATTTGGATTTCATTCGTGGTCAGTTTCCTGCCCTTTCACAGGAAGTAAATGGTCAGCCCGTTGTCTTTTTTGATGGGCCGGGTGGCACACAGGTTCCTCAATCGGTCATGGATGCGATCGCCAATTACCTGACAACCTCCAACGCCAACACGCACGGTGCGTTTGTCACCAGTGTCCGTACAGATGATGTGATCACCGCCGCTCGAACAGCTATGGCTGTTTTTTTAGGCTGTGATGCGGATGAGGTCGTCTTTGGCGCAAATATGACGACATTGACGTTTGCCGTTAGTCGGGCAATCGGTCGTGAGTTGCAGGCGGGAGATGAAATTGTCGTTACCCGCCTTGACCATGACGCCAATGTCACTCCCTGGACAGTGCTGGAGGAACAGGGTGCGGTGATTCGCGTGGTCGATATCCATCCTGAAGACTGCACGTTAGATATGGCTGACCTGGAGCGACAGATCAGCGATCGCACCAAAATGGTTGCAGTTGGGTATGCCTCGAATGCAGTGGGCACCATCAACGATGTCAAAGCGATCGCGCAACTTGCCCATGCCGTTGGTGCACTGGTGTTTGTCGATGCAGTCCACTACGCACCCCATGGACCCATTGATGTACGGGCGATCGACTGTGATTTTTTAGCCTGTTCTGCCTATAAATTCTTTGGACCACATGTTGGCATTCTCTATGGCAAACGGGATCATTTAGCCCGACTTCGCCCCTACAAGGTGCGCCCCGCATCGGAGGAGGGACCATCCCGTTGGGAATCGGGAACCCAGAACTTTGAGGGATTTGCAGGAGTAGTGGCGACTATCGCTTACCTGACAGAATTGGGCTATCACATCTCACCGACTGCTCCCAATCGCCGCACCGCCCTGTTAGCCGCGATGTCTGCCACTCAAGACTATGAGCGAGAATTATTTAAGCAACTCGTGCCTCGCCTCCTGGAGATTCCGGGGTTAACGTTTTACGGCATCGCTGATCCGGCTCGTTTTGAATGGCGAACCCCAACAGCAGCTATTCGACTGGAGGGGCATACCCCTCGCTCGGTTGCACAAGCCCTGGGCGATCGCGGCATCTTTGTCTGGAATGGCAACTTTTACGCACTCAACCTCACTCAACGCTTAGATCTTGAGTCGAGTGGCGGTTTGGTGAGAATCGGTCTGGCACACTACACCACGTCAGACGAAATCGATCGCCTGCTCAAGGCACTAGACGACATTGTCTCCTAACATAACGTTTCAAGAATCTTAGAAAAGACGAGGTTGCTGCTTTGTTCCACAGAAGGGCTGAGGTCTACGCTAAAGCCCAAATTCTCGGCTTCAATTAAGTAGACCGTGACATCGGTCGGGAACTCTGAGAAGATTTTGCGTCCGGCAGCAAGGGCATGATCCCAACGAAAATCGTGCAGATTGTAGCTGGGACTGGGCAACGCCTCCAGTTCCGATCCGGGGACTTCAAACACGGCTCCGGGGGGTGATCCGGTGGAACTGGCATCGATAATGATCAGGCGATCGCTTCCCTTGGCGCGAAACATCACTTCAATTCCGGCAGTGCCACAGTCAAACACTTGCACATCGGGAATGGGATGAGCGGTGAGGTGAGCTTGCAGGCGTTGGGCGATCGCCACTCCAACCCCATCATCACCTCGATTAGGATTACCACAGCCAATGATAGTGAGCATAAGCGGAAGTAAGGGAGGGAGGGAGGGGGTGAGGGGGTGGGACTAATGATTAATGACTAATGACCATTAACTACTGACCACTGACCATTAACTACTGACCACTGACCATTAACTACTGACCATTGACCATTGACCATTGACCATTGACCATTGACCATTAACCATTGACCACTGACCATTAACCACTGACCATTGACCATTGACCATTAACCACTGACCATTAACCATTGACCATTTGACCCCCGCCCCCTAACCCAATTAAGCCGTTCTAAACCGAGCCAATTCTTCACCTGTTTTGGCATCATGTGCGTGAACAGTGCAAACCAGGCAAGAATCGAACGATCGCGCTACGTGCCCTACCTCGATCGGGTCTGTTGGATCTTGAATCGGTGTTCCCACCAGGGCAGACTCAATCGGACCCAGTTGCCCATCACCATCGCGAGGACCCACATTCCAGGTGGTGGGTGCAATCATTTGATAGTTCTTAATCTTGCCACCTTCGATTTCAACCCAGTGACACAGCGCACCCCGTGCGGCTTCCGTTGCGCCCCAACCGCGTCCATCTTTCTCAGTGGGCTTAATGTAGAAAGGCTCATTCAAGTGGAATTCGCGCAGGCAATGTTCCGCTTGACGGTAAAGTTTCACCAACTCGTGGACTCGTGCCATTTGTCGCACATGAATATTGGCACCACCCATTGCCTTAAACATACTCAGGATAAAACCATCGTAGTGTTGCCACGACTCGCCATGTCTGCCACCTGCAACCAGTTGTCGCGCTAATGCTCCGGCTTCTAACCGTCCCGATTGAATATGGCGAACAGCACTTGACCAGGAGTATGCCCCGTTGAAGTCATGTTCATTCTTTTGAATCGGTGTCGTGGTGCGATCGAACGGATGCACATCGGCATTCCCTTCGTTATACCAGGAGTGGCTCGTGTTCTCCCGCGCCAGAGCGTGATTCATCAAGGTGTGCGTATCCGTAAAGCTGTCGTACACACCACTCTTCATGATCAACGCTGCATTGCGTCCTTCAATGGTCGGTTTCTGATACTTGTCTTCGTGTGGCAGGTAACCCCAGGTGACGTATTTACCGACACCCGCCCCGTACTTGTCCAACCCGATATCCAATCCCATCCGCCAGTAGAAGCCCAAGTCAGAATTCGCGTGTTTGGGGTCTTCATCTAACCAGATCAGGAAGTCCTCATAGGTTTGGATCTCTTCGTAACGTTCCAGAGAACAACCGAGCCATACGGGTTCTAACCAGTTCTTGCGGAAGTATTCGAGAATCGACCAGGCGCGGGTAATGTCCGTTAGCGTCGGCGCACACATCACACCACCGGGAACCATGTAGCTAGAGTGAGGCCACTGTCCGCCGAGCAGGGCGTAGATTTCGACGGGCTTCCCGGAGATCGTGACACCCAACTCATAAGAAGTTCCGGTATAGGCAGCAAAACGGCGGCAGGCTTCTTCGTAAAAGGGACTGTGCTGATATTTCTTGTGGGTCAGGTCGATCGCAAACAACCCATAAAAGTAACGAGG
Organism: Oscillatoria sp. FACHB-1407; assembly: GCF_014697545.1. Lineage (GTDB taxonomy): Bacteria > Cyanobacteriota > Cyanobacteriia > Elainellales > Elainellaceae > FACHB-1407. Next base: position 16,296 of record NZ_JACJSA010000027.1, read on the forward strand.
AATGCTTTGAATCGATTCGGCAAGCTGTCCTAAATTTCGCGCCAGAATGGCGTTACGCGGAACTTCTGTCCCCCAGGCGGTATCGAGTGCCCAGGAGGCGCAGGTAAGGTGAGAACCACCACAGATACCACAGGCGCGGGGGGTCACAATCAGTCCTGCTTGCGGATCTTTGCCTTTGAGAATAATTTCAAAACCGCGAAACAGTTCGGCGTGAGTCCAGGCGTTGACGACCTGACCATCTTCAATTTCCACGCGAACATCTAAATCGCCTTCTACCCGTCCGACCGGGGAGATGTCTAACGTTTGAACTGGCATAGTGTTTGGGATGAGTAGCTAGTTGGGAAATGGGGAGTGGGGAATAGCCGTTTGTCGGTTATCATTTGTCATTTGCAATAGCAACAACTAATCAACCAATGACTAATGACCACTGACTAATGACTAATGACCAATGACTTAAACCGTGAAAATATCTTCTTCTGCCCACCGGGGAGTAGCATCTTTGGCAACGATACTGAGCAGGGCGTAGTCCTTCTTGTTAACTCCGGTGGGAAGTTCTTTAGGTACACCCATCACTGTTTGCGTTTTGAAGACAGTGCCCGGTTTGAGATCGTGGAAAGGAAATTCAGGTTCAGTGCAACCCATACAGGGCATTCCAGCGCGGGTTTTAGAGGAAACGCGATTCCACAGAATGCGGTTGCAGGAGGAGTGGGTCATGGGTCCACGACAGCCAAGATCATAGTAGAGACAGCCACGCCGTTGACCAAATTCGTGAGTTCCAGCTTTGTAAGCGAAGTGAACGTTGCGGGTACAACCCGTTTGAGTGAAGCTCTTGAAGAAGGTTTGAGGACGGTTGAGTTCGTCGAGGGTAACATCGCCCAGGCGATTAGTGGCGATCGCCACCAATATTTGCGTAATCCAATCCGGGTGTGCCGGACAACCGGGAATGTTGATGACTGGAAGCCCTGCTTTAGAGCGATAGTCTTTGCCAAGAAAACCGCCTTCTTGACGTTTGAGGAACTGCAACCCTTGAGATTCGCTGGGATTAGGAGCCATCGCAGGAATACCGCCCCACGTCGCACAATCGCCCACGGCTACAACAAAGCCAGCAACGGCTGACAAATCGGCTAGCCAATCCTTCATCGGACGTGCCGCAAAGCGATTCCAGGTGCCAGTGCCATTGGGGGCATTAACGACGCTGCCTTCAAATACGAGAATGTCGAGCGCAATTTTGCCGCTGACACAATCCCACAAGAGTTGCTGCAACTGTTCGCCGAGTTCCAAGCCCAGCGATGGATGCCACAACACGTTGATTCCGAAGTCGGTGATCAAGTCACAAACACTCGGTTCTTCTGCATTCAAAAACGACATGGTGTTGCCCGAACAGGCACCACCCTGAAGCCAAAGGACGTTTACCATACTGAACCTTAGCTAGCCTTAGCGATGTGTAAATTGTGTAGAAGTTGCTGAAAGATTCACGCAGTGGATTCAGGTTATGGGTTCGTCGCCTTGTAGTGAATCAGTGAAATGAGCACTGTAACTCAACTCAATGCAATGCATTGCAGAGATCCAAATAAAACGCGATCGCACCAGCAACAACCGAAATCATTCAAGCCGTAAAAATCATCCTCCACTACTTTCTCGATTTTGATTCCTTCTCTTAATAAAGATTTTGGTTTTGAATCAATCCAAAATCAAAATCTCACAGTAAACACTTCTCAAAACCATCAGGATTAAAGGAATGTACTCAAATGCGATCGCTCTCAACAAAATTTCAAAACTCTTATTCAGTAAGCGTTTCGCCTATTTCAAGCTATTGAAAATAGGGGAGGGGTTCAGGTATTTTTTAGGGGAGATTCTGAAGTGTTATCTGATTATTTCCATATGTTTAAACTGTTTAGCAAAGGAGTTAATATTGCGAATTAAACAATTAAAGTGTTGTTTATTGCAGTTGATTATTTGTTTGATAAAGGTTATCGCCAAGCTATCTTTGTATCGTTTTGTAGATGTTTTTCGGTCAATTCTGTTTTTTTGCTTAAGCTCTTATCTGAAGCGAATAATCTTTAGTATTTGTGGATTATCAGTCTTTGAATCGTTGGTAACTTTAGTAACTGGTACAGCGTCCAGCAAGTTCGCTGCTCGTTGCTGATGACCTTCCCAATTGGATTGTTGTGTGCGCAAAGCCTGTGCAACAACAGTAATAATCTCAACTCGTGTAATTAAAACCTCGATTCGCAGGAGAATGTTTGTGGCATCTAGTATGACGGATGCGGCTGTAAAAGCGGCGATCGCGGCGGTAGAGTCAGAATCTGCCACGCTGGTTGAAAAAATTGAAATGTTGATTGAATTGGCAACCGAGTTTCAAAAGAAGCCAAAGGACGTAGAACCCCTCTGGCAAGCCGTGGAACTGTATCGGTCTGCAATCACCTTAAGTTCCGATCATCCGCTGCTATGGGCGCGGGCACAAGCAGGCATGGGGACTGCTCTGCGAAGCATTCCCGACGATGGGACTGATTTGCTGTTACAGGCGAGAGATTGTTACCAGACGGCGTTGCCCGTATTGCAAGAACACGCTTCTTCAGAAGAAATTGCCGAAGCTGAAATGAATTTGGGTCTGGTGTTGCAGTCGTTGGTGTCGTTTCATCAAGCCCGACTCGTGGATGCCATTCAAGCCTATCAACGGGCGTTGCGCGTCTTTACAGGAGATGCCTATCCACAAGAGTTTGCAATTTTGCAGAACAACATTGCGATCGCTTACCTGTCGATGCCGCTCTCGGCTGAAGGAGACGATATGCGACAGGCAATGGCAGTGCAATCTTTTCGGCAGGCGTTGGAGTGGGTTACGCTGATTGACCATCCCAGTGAATATGCAATGCTACAGAACAATTTAGGGAATGCATTGCAGTATTTACCCAGTACTCATCCCGTTGAGAATAATGTGCAAGCCTTGTTGGCATACGATGAAGCTCTGAAAGTGAGAACGGTTCACGATACGCCATTAGAATACGCCAATACGATTGCTAATAAAGCAAATGTTTTGTTGAATCTACCAGATGATCTAGAACATCCAGAAGCCGGAAATCCGAACTGTTTGAGTCAGGCAAAAGCATTGTTTCAAGAAGCGGCAGTGATTTTTGAGCGGTATGGACGTTTCGATCAAATGCGGACCATTCAACAAACGTTGGAAGAGATTTCAATCTCGTAAAACTACAACATAGGAGATTCTATGAATCAGATCATTCAAGAGTTTTGGCACGATCCACTCGTTCAGGATTTGGTGTCCAGTTTTCTCAATGGGGAGATCAATATTGCAACCGGGTTGCTCTGGTTGGCGATCGCCATTCCCTTTGCGATTGCAGGTGGGGCGATCGGTGGAGTTTTGTTAGCAGGCAAAGATTTAGGGTTTCGCTTAGCGGCAATGATTGGTGGTTTGTTTGGTCCGGCAGCAGTTATTCCGGCAACAGTATTAGGGCTGTTGGCATTGCGGATTGGTTAGGGGTAGTGGCAGGTTTTGCAACAAACGTGTTGCCGAGTTTGATTTGATCCTAATTCAATCTGCCAATACAACATTTCTCAAATTTAACTCGTTTGTATTTCTGGAGAAGTCATGCTAGAAGTTGGTTGGTTTTCAACAAAGTTACTCCTTAAGGGCAAGCTGTTACAAAATCCCTGGTATTTCACGCGAGAAATGGCGATTGGGATTATGGTCAGCTTTGTGTTAATCATTGGGTTGGATAAACTGGGCGCAAATTTGTGGGTGACGATTTCACTGGCGGCATTTATCACTGGATTGATCATGCCGTTCTTACTGAAGGATGTGAAGATGCAATAGCGATCGCACCTCTAGCCTATCAACAAGCATCAGTAACCGGGGAGTCGGGGGTTTTCAAAATCTCCGACTTCTGTAATCCAATCAAAATTTTTTTAGGAGATGGTAATGGTTCAGGCTCCAGCCTCTCAATCCATTCATCAACATACATATCAGAATACAAATCAAAATACTGAAAACACAATAACTGAGCCGCAACTCGAAGCACTGGTGAATGACATTCATCATTACGAGACGATTATTAGTGCGTGGGATGAATCTCAACAAGCAACGATATCAGGATACAAACGGGCGATCGAAGCCTTACATCGAGAAGCATTCGTGCGGTTAATTCGCAGTGTAAAACAAGAATCGATGTCTGCGCTGCGTCATGCCGTTGAAGATGAAGTAGTGTATGGATTGTTGCGTTACCACAACTTAATTAAACCGCCTGCACCACCGTTAGAACAACGAATTGAATTGGCATTAGCGGAGGTTCGTCCCGGTTTGAAAGGTCACAATGGTGATGTAGAACTGGTGGCAATTCATCCCCCTGACACCGTTGAGGTGCGGTTGATTGGAGCCTGTAGCCATTGCCCAGCATCTAGCCTGACGCTGACCCAGGGGGTTGAAGAGGTGATCAAACGCTATTGCCCCGAAATCAATCGAGTGATCGCAACAGAGACAACTCAACTCTCAGCGCATACTGCTTCTCAAATCAGCCCCTTTGTCAGTCACCATCCCGGTTGGTTGGAAGTCACCGCTCTGGCAGAAGTGCCACAGGGCAGAGTGTTGGCAATGAAGCTGGAAGGCAAATCCTTATTGCTTACTCGCATCGGTTCAGAAGTGGTGTGTTATCACAACGCCTGTAGCCATTTGGGAGTGCCACTCGATGGCGGAGAGATTGAACAGCAAATTTTGACTTGTCCTGATCACGGGTTTCAATATCGCCTTGCCACAGGGGAATGTCTTACCTCGCCGCAAACACCGCTTCAATCCTATCCGGTTGAAGTAAGGGACGGGCAGGTTTTTGTACAGCTTGGTTTGTGAGTGGGGAGCGTGATCATGCAAGTTCGTTTATCGATGACCGTTCCAACCGATCGCCCTTTGTTGGAATCTGCTTCAACCCCTTTAGCGGCTGAGGCTGAGGTGATTTTGGGGCGATCGCTCTCTGATTCGATTTTGCCGATTCCCCTTGCGCCCAGTGCCTCTAGCATGTTTGGCCCCCGTGGGGTGTGTCTGGTTGCAGAAGCAGGTCCACTGTGGGTGGCAGATACAGGACATCATCGGCTGTTGGGTTGGCGATCGCGCCCTACTTCTGATAATCAAGCGGCGGACTGGGTAATTGGACAACCGGACTTTGCTCAGGAAGGGCAAAACGGGAAAGGGGCGATCGGTGCAGCAACGGTCAGTGTGCCAACGGGGATCTGTGCGACGGAGCGAGGCTTAATTGTTGCCGATGCCTGGAATCATCGGGTGCTGATTTGGCATACGCGCCCAGAGGCACATAACGTTCCGGCGGATGTGGTGTTGGGGCAGACCGATTTCTGGCATGGGGAGCCAAATCGCGGCGATTCAGAAACTGCTGGCGATCGCCTCCACTGGTGTTATGGCGTGTTCTACTATCAAGGCAAATTGTTTGTCGCCGATACGGGCAATCGGCGGGTGCTGGTGTGGAATCAACTGCCGCAAGAAAACGGGCAACCTGCGGATCTGGTCTTGGGGCAACCGAATTTCACGAGTCGTAATGAGAATGGGGGTGGCAGTCCGACCGCAGCGAGTTTGCGCTGGGCACACGGCATCACGGTGTGGAATGGCAATCTGGTGGTCGCGGATGCGGGCAACAACCGCATGATGATCTGGCAGGGTATTCCCACTGATAACAACACTCCCTGTGTTGCTGTGTTGGGACAGGAAAACTTCCAGGATGCAGAACTGAATCGGGGTGTGTATGCTCCTACGGCTGCTAGCCTCAATATGCCCTATGGCGTTACCGCAACGGAGGATTGGCTTCTGGTAGCAGACACCGCCAATTCGCGGTTATTGGGCTGGAAGTATCGCGCTGACTTGCGATCGCTCCACGGTACACCCGCCGATGCGCTGGTCGGTCAATTTAATTTTCATAGCAAAGGCGAAAATCGGTCTTACGGAATGCCCTTGCGGGATAGCGTTTGCTGGTCTTATGACATTCAAGCCTGTGGGAACACGGTGGCGATCGCTGATTCCGGTAACAATCGCGTTTTACTCTGGAGGCTGAAATGACGCTCAGTCTCAATCGCCTGTCTGCATCGTTGCAAGCGGTTTCTGAAGAAGTTGCAGAGACTATTCGCATCACTGGAACCGTTCAGGGAGTTGGGTTTCGTCCAACCGTGTATCGCTTGGCGAATCAGTATGGCTTGCGTGGTGAAGTTCTGAACGATGGCGCGGGGGTCTTGATTCGAGCCATTGGTACGGAAACCGCATTGGATCACTTCGTACAACAACTCCAGGTTGAATGCCCACCGTTAGCGAAAATTACGGCGATCGCTCGTTCTCCTCTAAGCGCAGCATCCTTCACGGACTTTCAGATTGTCGAAAGTGTTGCCACTTCTATCTCTACGGAGGTTGCACCGGATGCAGCAACCTGTCCCAATTGCGTTTCTGACACACTCGATCCCTTTAGTCGTTGGTATCGCTATCCGTTTACCAATTGCACTCATTGCGGACCTCGCCTCAGCATCATTCACACGATTCCCTACGATCGCCCCAACACCAGCATGGCACCCTTTCCCATGTGTGTGGAGTGTGCCGAAGCGTATCATGACGTGAGCGATCGCCGCTTTCATGCTCAACCTGTTGCCTGTCACAAATGTGGACCCAATGCCTGGTTAGAGCGGACAGATGGAAAGGCGATCGTGGCAGATATGTTTTCCATGATGGATGATGTGGATGCAGCCTGTACTCTGATCCAACGCGGTGAGATTGTTGCCATCAAGGGCATCGGCGGCATTCATCTGGCCTGTGATGCGACCAACGAAGTGGCAGTGCAGAAACTCCGCCAGCGCAAACGTCGCTACGATAAGCCTTTTGCACTCATGGCGCGGGATCTCACCATTATCGAGCAATACTGTGACATTAGCCCCGTAGAACGAGAACTGCTGCAAAGCCCTGCTGCTCCCATTGTGCTATTGAAGGTAAAGCAGGAATCGACCCCGACTCCCCACTCCCTACCCCCTATTGCCCCACTGGCTCCCTCCCTGGCTCCTGGACTCTCTACCCTCGGCTTCATGCTGCCTTATACGCCTCTGCATCATTTGATGTTGCGGCGGATGAAACGTCCGATTGTTCTTACCAGTGGCAATTTGAGCGATGAGCCGCAATGTATTACCAACGATGAGGCACGGCAAAGGTTAGGGGCGATCGCTGATTTTCTGCTGCTTCACAATCGGGATATTGTGAATCGAGTTGATGATTCGGTGGTGCGAGTGGTCAATCATCAACCGCAGATTTTGCGACGGGCACGCGGGTATGCACCTGCTCCAATCCCCTTACCTGCCGGATTTGAGCAGGCTCCCGACCTGTTAGCCATGGGTAGCGAGTTAAAGAGCACTTTTTGTTTACTTAGCAATGGACGAGCCGTTCTCTCGCAACATTTAGGCGATCTGGAAAATGCCACGGCGTTTGCAGCGTATCAGGACACCTTAAATTTGTATCTTGACCTGTTTCAGCATTCACCGGAGGCGATCGCGATTGATCAGCATCCTGAGTATCTTTCCACCAAACTGGGACGAGAGTTTGCTGAGGAAAAGTCGCTACCGATTCACTTGATCCAGCACCATCACGCCCATGTTGCCGCTTGCATGGCAGAGAATAGCATTTCCTTAGAAAGTCCTCCTGTGTTGGGAATCGCCCTGGATGGCTTAGGGTTTGGTGAGGATGGAACCCTCTGGGGCGGTGAGTTTTTGTTAGCAGATTATCGACAATTCCAACGTGTGGCACGCTTAAAACCTGTGGCAATGTTGGGTGGGAGTCAAGCGATCTACCAACCCTGGCGCAATACCTACGCTCATCTCATGTCTGCTTCAAGTTGGGAAGAATTGCACGCAACGTATAGCGATCTGGAGATTATTCAATTTCTGGAACAACAACCGCGATCGCTCCTGGATCAAATGCTGCAAAAAGGGATTCATTCACCCTTAGCTTCCTCTGCCGGACGGTTGTTTGATGCGGTTGCAGCGGCGATTGGTTTAAGTCGAGAAAAGGTTAGTTATGAAGGTCAGGCAGCGATTCAATTAGAAGCCTTGATTCAATCCCATGATCTGGAGTTGGCAAAGATTTCACCCTATTCATTCGATCTGCAAACTGTTCAATTAAACGATCAAACGTTGCTTGAATTAGATTCGCGATCGCTCTGGTCTGCGTTACTTCAGGATCTACAACAATCTACACCTTCAGGACTCATATCAGCGAAGTTTCATCTTGGTTTTGCGAATGCGATCGCTCAACTGGTTCAACACCTCAGTCACTCGTATGGATTCACTCATATTGCACTGACAGGAGGTGTTTTTCAAAACGAAATTCTCACTCATGCCGTTCAACAGCAACTCTCAATAATGAACTTCACCGTCCTGACGCATCATCGTGTTCCTCCTAATGATGGGGGTCTATCTCTTGGACAGGGGGCGATCGCCGCTGCCCGTTCTCTATTAACTTAAATCGATTCCCGTTTCAAGCCATATCACAAATCGCCCCTACCTCACTCCCTACTCCCTATCTTTCACAAAAGGTTATTAACATGTGTTTAGGAATTCCCGGTCAAATTGTCGAAATTACGAGTGCTGAACAGAAGTTGGCGATCATCGATGTGGGGGGTGTGAAACGACAGGTGAATATTGCCTGTATTGTGGACACCGATCATCCCGTTGAATCCTGTGTCGGAGATTGGGTGTTAGTGCATGTGGGATTTGCCATGAGTCGAGTCGATCCCACAGAGGCAGCAGAGACGTTGAGTCTGTTAGAAGAACTTGCCGAAGTGCATCAAGCGATGGCAGCGAGTGGATTAAATTAATTGGGAAGACACATCATGAAGTATGTCAGTGAGTATCGCGATCCTCAAAAAGTAGATGGCGTATTACAAGAAATTAGACAATTGGGAGAAGCTTTAACAGCCAAGAAAGAACGACCCATTAAGTTGATGGAAATTTGTGGCGGACATACTCATGCTATTTTTAAGTATGGGTTAGAAGACTTACTTCCGCCCACCATTGAGATGATTCATGGTCCCGGTTGTCCTGTCTGCATCATGCCTAAAGGACGATTGGATGATGCGATCGCCATTGCCGAAAATCCCAATGTCATCTTTACCACCTTTGGCGATGCCATGCGGGTTCCCGGTTCCAAACATAGCTTGTTACAGGCAAAGGCAAAAGGGGCAGATATTCGCATGGTGTATTCGCCGTTGGATGCACTGCAAATTGCTAAAGTGAATTGCGATCGCCCCGTTGTCTTTTTTGCAATCGGCTTTGAAACAACGGCTCCCAGTACGGCATTAACGGTTCTGCAAGCAGCAGCGGAAGGCATTGAAAACTTTAGCTTGTTTTGCAATCACGTTCTGGTTGTGCCTGCGTTAGAAGCCCTGCTGAGTAACCCTGATTTGCAGTTGGATGGCTTTATCGGTCCGGGGCATGTCAGCATGGTGATTGGCACAGAACCGTATCGGGTGATTGCTGAACGATACCGCAAACCGCTTGTCGTATCTGGGTTTGAGCCTTTAGATCTATTGCAATCAATCTGGATGGTGTTGCAGCAGTTGGTAGAACAACGCTGTGAAGTGGAGAATCAATACGCCCGATTTGTGCAATCCGAGGGAAACCCTGTCGGGTTGGATGCTATGCGGCAAGTATTTCAGGTACGAGAAGCGTTTGAGTGGCGAGGCTTGGGTGACATTCCCCAATCTGGGTTGAAGATGCGCCCCGAATACGCTCAATTTGATGCAGAGGTAAAATTCACCTTGCCCCATCGTCAGGTTGCCGACCATAAAGCCTGTGCCTGTGGCGAAATTCTCAAAGGGGTGAAGAAGCCCTGGGAATGTAAAGTATTTGGCACTGGATGCACACCAGAACACCCGATTGGAGCTTGTATGGTGTCTTCGGAAGGAGCCTGTGCGGCGTATTACAAGTATGGTCGATTATCGTTAGAATCTCCTGCTAAAAAGCAGCCTTTGCGTCAGGAATTGGAGATGAGCACGTAGGGTTAAGTTGCTTAGTACTGCTATTCGCAAGTAGGGTTTGGAAATAAAACCAGGGGGGTGTGGGGCTGCGCCCCAGCCAGGGGTTCCACCCCTGCACCCCAAATTCCCACCCCTATTTACGACGAGTTGTACTCAGGCAGACGGGTAAAGAGACGATCGCTATCACAAATCACTGAATTATGACCTTAACGACAAATTCATTAAAGACAGATCCATTTCACATCAAACAATCGCGCCCCTGCCGTTCTCCCAAAGTGCGCGATACTGAAATCACGCTATCTCATGGCAGTGGCGGGAAAGCGATGCGCGACTTAATCGAAGATATTTTTGTAGGAAGTTTTGCTAACCCTGCCCTAACGCCGCTCGAAGACCAGGCACGGTTTAATTTGGCGGATCTGATGCAACTGGGCGATCGCCTCGCATTTACTACCGATTCCTATGTCATTGACCCGCTGTTTTTTCCGGGTGGAGATATCGGCAGTCTGGCGATTAACGGCACGGTGAACGACTTAGCGGTCAGTGGGGCAACTCCGCTATACCTGACCTGTAGCGTCATTCTAGAGGAAGGGCTACCCGTTGAGACGCTGCGGCAGGTAACCCATTCGATGAAGAATGCGGCGATCGCGGCGGGGGTACAAATCGTCACAGGTGACACGAAAGTAGTGCAACGCGGTGCAGCGGATAAGCTTTTCATCAACACCGCAGGAATTGGGGTAATTCGCACCAACGTTTCGATCTCAGCCAGTCAACTCCAACCGGGGGATGTGGTTCTGGTGAATGGCAACCTGGGCGATCATGGGGCTACGATTTTGTTGGCACGCGGTGAACTGGCGTTGTCCACGACCCTTCAGAGTGACTGCCAACCGTTGAATGGTTTGATTAACGCAGTTTTAGAAGTATGTCCTCAGGTGCGAGCTATGCGAGATGCCACACGCGGCGGATTAGCCACCGTGCTCAATGAGTTCGCCACCAGTTCTCAAGTTGGCATTCGGATTCATGAGGAAAATCTACCGATTCATCCAGAAGTCAATGGAGTGTGTGAACTGCTGGGACTCGATCCGCTGTACCTTGCCAATGAAGGTAAATTGCTTATTGTTGTGCCGCGATCGCACGCTAAAACCGTCCTCAATGCCATGCAAAACCATCCTGCTGGGCGGGAGAGCCGCATCCTTGGCGAAGTTGTAGAAGCCCCTACGGGAACCGTTTTACTGAAAACAACCTTTGGTACTGAACGAGTAGTGGATATGTTAGTCGGGGATCAATTGCCCCGTATTTGCTGAGGAATGCAGAATGCACGAACTGGGAATTACACAAAATATTGTGGCGATCGCGGCGGAATACGCTAATGGTGTTCCTGTGAAGCGAGTCACCTTAGAAGTGGGTAAACTTACCGCCATTCTGCCGGATGCCATTCGATTTTGTTTTGATGTCTGCTGTCAGGGAACGATCTTAGAGGGTGCAGAGTTAGAGATCCTCGAAAAACCAGGTCTAGCGCGTTGCCGTCAATGTGGCTCAGAAGTCGCGTTAGAGTTGCCCTTTGGGGTGTGTCATTGTGGCTGTCAAGATCTGCAAATTATTCAAGGGGAAGAACTCTCCATTAAAGAATTAGAAACGGAGGATGTATGTGTGTAACGTGTGGTTGTTCCGATGATAGTCAGCCGACGATGACCAATCTTCAAACAGGTGTGGTAGACATCCTGACTTCTTCTCAAACTCACCCGAATGAACATTCACATGTGCTTGAAGATGGCACTGTTGTGACTCATACTCATGCTCATACCGATTCTAAATCTGATCACTTAAGTAGCGATCATAAACATAGCGATCGCTCTCATTTCTATCATCACTACCACACTGATGATCATCATTCTGATCATCATCATTCCTCATCCAGCACGGTTGCTCAACTTCATGCCACCATGCATGGAAATACGATCGCTCTTGAACATAAGATCCTAGCCAAGAATGATTTGATTGCGGCTCAAAATCGCAGTTGGCTTAAGGAACGCAACATTCTTGCACTCAACTTAGTCAGTTCTCCTGGCTCAGGGAAAACAACATTACTGACCCGCACAATCACAGATTTACAACATCAACTACCGATTTCTGTCATTGAAGGCGATCAGGAAACAGCAAACGATGCCCAACGGATTCAGGCAACGGGATGCCCGGTGATTCAAGTGAATACTGGGACGGGATGCCACTTAGAAGCCACCATGATTGAGCGAGGCTTGCAAGCCCTCAACCCCCCGATGAACTCCCTGCTAATGATTGAAAATGTGGGGAATTTAGTGTGTCCAGCGTTGTTTGATTTGGGGGAATACGCGAAAGTTGCAATTCTTTCTGTCACTGAAGGCGAGGATAAACCGCTCAAGTATCCTCATATGTTCAAAGCCAGTCAGGTGATGATTCTCACCAAAATCGACCTGTTACCCTACGTCAGCTTTGATGTCGATCGCTGCCTTGCCTATGCCCGTCAGGTCAATCCGGCGATCGCGATTTTTCAAGTCTCTTCCACCACTGGAGATGGTCTAGAAGACTGGTATTCCTGGCTGCGAAACTTTAGCATGGCAAAGTGCTGAGGGTCGTGGATTTAATAAATCTGCAAACTGTACGGGCGGGTTTAGCAGACCCATCTGTGCCCTGTTATAGATTTGACAGCAAAACCCGCCCTTACCAACTATCGAGCTTATTTAATTTCCATTCCTAAAAATGCTCACGTCTCAGCATTGGCTGCTATCGTGCTCTAATACTTTGGGTGATGTGGCAAAAATAGGTTGATGGTAAGGTAGACAAGTTTAAGCTCTTGGGCTTAGTTTTCTCTTGCCCACCTAATTCTCATTCGATGGTCTAGCCGTGGCCACACGCGAAGGGTGGAGGTGAGGCAGGAAGCTTTCCAGCGTAAGGCTTGAGCCATTGCCTCTGCCTGAAGCTTTCTGACCAAAGCTTATTTTTTTGGGATTTGCCATGATTGTTCTTGAAGCCCACAACCTGAAGAAGTCTTACATCGAGAAAGGACGGACGATCGCTGCTGTCCGTCAGGTGTCTTTGAGTATCTCAGCAGGAGAAGTGCTGGCATTTCTGGGTCCCAATGGAGCAGGCAAGACCACGAGCATCAAAATGATTGCTGGGCTGATCCGACCGGATGAGGGTTGGGTGAGAATCGTCGGTCGCGATCCACATCACAATCCGCAGGCGTTGCGATCGCTAGGTGCGGTTCTGGAAGGAAATCGTAACGTGTATTGGCGGCTGACAGCAGAGGAGAATCTGGAATACTTTGGGGTGCTGCGTGGGCTTGACCAGCGAACTGCCCGTCGGCGGGGACGAGAACTGTTGGAGCGGTTTAGCCTCCTGGATAAGCGACAAACCGTTGTGCAATCGCTCTCGCGAGGAATGCAACAAAAGCTTGCCATTTCGGTTGCCCTCATGCATCAACCCCAACTGTTGCTGTTAGATGAACCGACATTGGGACTGGACGTTGAGGCAACTGAGGATGTTAAACGCTTAGTGCGGGAAATTGCGGCTGAAGGGTGTGCTATTCTGCTGACGACGCATCAACTGGCGATCGCCGAGGAGCTTTCCGATCGGGTCGCCATTATCAATCGCGGAGAAATTGTCGCGGAAGAGGCAACGGCAGATCTGATCCAACAGTTTTCGGGCAGTGCGTATTTGATTGAAACAGAGGGGGCGATCGACGCAGACCGCGTTCATAAATTACAAACCATCGGTGTGACATTAACTGAGGATAGGGTGATTCACGTCGCAGAACCTACGCAACTCTACGCTGTACTGGAGATCTTGAACCCTCTGCCACTGCTCCATGTGCAGAAAGATCAGGCAAATTTGACGGACGTGTTTTTGAAACTGGTGCGAGAAACCCGCGATGTTTAAACTCTTTCTAGCCGAACTGAAGCGCAATTGGATCACGCTCAAACGCTATTCAGCAGAGGCGATCAGTGGCGTGATTGGAATTACGATTGTTTTTTACGGGCTGTTTCTCAGCTTTCAGTATGTGGGAGGTCCCAGTGCTCAATTTGGCGATCGCTTAGATTCTGTGATTGTTGGCTATGTTCTGTGGTCACTCACGCTGTTCATCATCAGTGATATCGCTCAAGGCTTGCAGCGAGAGGCACAGACGGGCACTTTAGAGCAAATTTTTCTCTCTCCTTTTGGTGCGACACGGGTATTTCTGATCCGTGCCCTTGCCAGTCTGATGACTCAACTCACCCTTAACGTCAGCATTCTCTTGTTGATCATGCTGCTGACAGGTAGCCGTCTGTCGTTCCCTCCAGTGTTGTTACTGCCGCTTGCGAGCCTGCTTCTGGGTGCATATGGTCTGGCTCTGGGGATGGGATCGCTGGCACTACTGCTGAAGCAAGTCCAACAATTGCTGGGCATTTTTCAATTCATGCTGTTTTTCTTGCTGTTGGTGCCGATCGAAAGTTGGGCTGGTGGATACAGACTGTTAGGATTGCTTTTACCAATGGCACCGGGAGCCGGATTACTCCGCGAATTGATGGCGCGTGGGCAAGCCCTGGACGTTGCCCAGTTTTTAGTGGCACTCCTCAATGGAGTAGTCTACTTTGGGCTGGGGTTGGTTGCTTTTCGCTGGGCAGAACGCGAAGCGAAACGCCGAGGTAAATTGGCTGGATATTAAACAGGGATGGGTCAGGATAGGCGTGAGCGACGACAAGTTGTAAAGCTACGGCTATGCAGAAGTGTTATAGCAACCGAGGGATTGGTTATACCGATTTAAGAGAGTTTTATGGGCAAATTAGCATTGGGGGGAGGTTTGGCACTGCAAACCTGTACAAGCATTCGTCGCCTTCACAATTCAAATTGGTCTTAGGACGGGGTGCAGGGGTTCCACCCTTGGCTGCTGCTGTGTATCCAGTCCTCTGCTTCTTTCCAGATCAGGTGCTAGGTTGATTCAGGTATTTGAAAACCAGGCATTGGGAGGAGTCTCCCCCAACCCCTCTAGCAGAAGGTGTTTCAGTTTACCCATAGGCGCGCTTCGCATCGGCTCCAAGTACGGGTACTTCTGATCGGGTCAAGACCTTTGGCAAGGCTCAAAGTCCCCCCTTTAAAGAGGGATTTAGCAGGGTGGTTTCGTACAAGTGAAGAATTTTTGCTTCGCCCCCCTTAGCCCCCCAAAATTGGGAGGAAAATTGGTCTGAAGTCCCCCAGAGTTGGGGGATGTAGGGGGCAGATTAAGGCAATTAAACTCCAATTCACTTTTCTTTGTGTATATGAAACCACCCTGCTTCTAATACCAATTTGAATTGGCTTCGCTGCACATGATTCCGTAAGGGCGTTTCGCGAAACGCCCCTACCCAGTGATCTGCCACAATCAAACATTAAATCGGTATAAAAAGGAATTCAGGGGGATCGTGCAGAAAGTTGTCATCTCAACTGAGATCTGTGTACACGGTAGCCCTCGGCTTGGGGGCGCAAGCCTGCACATCCCCTTATATTAACGGTCTCAACAGTTGCTATCAGTGTGACTGCCAGCATCGTTAAGATTCATATCAGTAACGTTTTGTATAAATTGGGGTAAGCGATCGCACACAAGCCGTTCTGGTTACCATCCAGTGTGGAGTAGCAAACCTGCAATTCGACGCGCTCTCTTGACAAGCCTGATGAGGGTAGGGTAGACACTTGCTACAGGTAACTGAATACATTGAGTAGGTGAGTATGTTGGAGCTATCTTCTGAAGACGATGCATTAATGCAGCTAAATGCAGCGATCGCTGAGCTTCAGCAGCAAATCACCTATTTACAGCAAGAAAATATGTTGCTGACATCAAAGTTAGAGACTCAAGAGAGCCAACTAAAAGAATCTCAAAATCACGTTATAGAACTACAAGAAGCATTGGAACGGCTAGCAGCGTCAGAAGAACAGTTCCGAACGCTATTTGAAATCAGTGGCGAAGGGCTTTTCTACACAGAGGTTGATCCCCCCTGCCCAATTGATTTGCCTATCGATGAGCAATGTGAATGGCTTTATCAAAATATTCGAGTTGCAAAGGCAAATCCAGCATTTGCCGCAATGTATGGCGTTGAGAATCCAGATGAGTTGATTGGCTTAAAGAATTCGGATGTTCATGTCGAGGGTTCAGAGAAAAATACAGCCTTTATTCGCACTCAGATCGAGAACGGCTATCGCATTCGCAATTACGAAACTGAAGAAATCGATCGTCAGGGTCGCCGCCGATACTTCCTTAACAACGGGGTTGGTATTATCAAAGAGGGTTATGCGATTGGTGCTTGGGCGAGTCAGATTGACATCACCGAGCTACGAGAAACTCAGCATGCTCTCCTTGAGACTGAACAAAAACGTACTACAGAACTAGAGCAAATTAACCTGGAACTCCGGCAAACCCTCGAACAATTAGCTGAATCAGAAGAACGGTTTCGGATGTTATTTGAGTTGAGTGGAGAAGGATTCTATTACATAGAAATCGACCCTCCCTGCCCAATTGATCTTCCGATCGAAGAACAATGTAAACGGTTATATCGTGATATTCGGGTGACGAAGGCAAATGCTGCATTTGCTGCAATGTATGGTGTGGATGACCCAGAAGAAATGGTTGGTACCAGAAATGGTGACGTTCATGTTCCTGACTCAGACAAGAATGCTGCTTTCATTCGGGAAACTATCAAAGATGGGTATAGTGCTAAAAATTTAGAAACTGAGGAGATAGATAGACAGGGACGATTACATTACTTCCTCAACAATGGTGCTTACACGATTAAAGATGGTTACTTAGTAGGTGGTTGGGGAACGCAAGTTGATATTACAGAGTTAAAAGAAACGCAACAAGCTCTCCTGGCAACTGAACAAAAGCGAGTTGCAGAATTAGCCAAAATCAATGCAGAAATTCTAGAACGAGAACGTGAAAAGGCAGTTCTATTGTCCATTAGTCAAACCATTGCCACGGTTCGTGATAGGTATGACTTACTTCAGTTAATCATTAAACAAATCAAGCCCCTATTTAACTTCTACGACTGTGCTATTCCCTTAATTAAAGATGGGAAATACTTCTGTCGCTTATCTGATTTGACCCTCAACATGAGCAATCCGACTGCAAGGAATTATTTGTATGAAGTGGGATTCAATTCAGAAGCTGGAACTTCACTTCGTAGCTCAGGCCTTCAACGGTTGATCAATGAAACTGAAGCAACAGGGCGTCCCCTGATCGTGGAATATGAGCAGGATTGGACGGGCTATTCTGATGCTCATCTGCTAGAGGCTTATCAACATTTGGGGTATAAGGAAGGACTGTTCGCAGTTTTGAAAGCCAGTGGTGAGGTGCTGGGGTGTTTTGTGATTAATTCTCTAGAAAAATCCTTCTTCCCACCTGAGCAATTCACCCTATTTCAAGCAGTTGCCGATCAAGTTGCTGTGGCGATCGCCAATATGCAGGCAAACGAAGCTGTTTTAGCTCATGAAAAAGCATTACAGCGGATTGAGCAAGAACGGGCTGATGAACTGGAGCAGCGAGTTCAAGAACGAACAGCTGAACTAGAGCAACTCTCTGCTGAATTAGAAGAGCGAGTGCAAGAGCGAACACTCCAGCTAGCGCAAACTGTTGCCCGACTGAATGAGGAAATTACGACCCGACAACAAATAGCGGGTGAAATTCATGACACGCTTGCCCAAACGTTTACTGGAATTTCTGTTCAGCTAGAACTCGCTCAATTTCTGATGCACCAAAATTTAGCGGAGGTTGAAACAATCCTCGGTCGCATTAGCGAACTAACTCAAATTGGACTGACAGAAGCGCGGCGTTCTGTTTGGGCATTGCATTCTACCTCTGACGATTATGCTGACTTAGAGCAAAACCTTTCGCGTAGTGTTGAGAGAATGACTCAAGGAACATCGATTGATGCTGAAATCACTATCTCTGGAACGCCTTATCTTCTCCCTTCCTTTATTGGTAAGAACTTGCTACGCATTGGACAAGAAGCAATCACCAATGTTCTAAAGCACGCTCAAGCAACTCGTCTATGGGTTGATGTAACCTACCTGGATAACGATGTCGTTCTCTGTATTAGAGACAATGGTTATGGCTTCTTGCCTCAGGGCACGACCAATGGGTTTGGTCTAATCGGGATGTCTGAACGTGCTGACCGTATCAATGGACAACTAACGATTACAAGCCAACCCGGTAATGGAACAGAAATTTTAGTGCGGGCTTCTGCAAGAGGGAACCAATCCTAGCCTGAGTTTGGGGTAAGAATTTTGGCAGTTAAACTCGCTGAGTTCAAGGGTTGCCTGCTAAACCTACCGTATGCGATCGCGATCATTCAAATTGGATATAACCTGCCCTCAAATCAATTCGGATAATCCTTAAAGATGGGTTAAAGCCTTTGTGATACCGATCTAATGTTTGATTGTGGCAGATCACTGGGTAGGGGTGTTTCGCGAAACGCCCTTACGGAGTCATGTGCAGCGAAGCCAATTCAAATTGGTATGGTGAAGGGTTATACCGTTGCAATGGGATCAAGTCCATTGCCTGCAATTGAATTGCGCGTGATGGTTGCCAGAGGGACAAGGTCTGAGATAACGAAAATCACAAGAATTGGACAGATAAAGCAAATGTGTGCAAGACAGTAAATTCTTGTTTCTTCAAACTATAGAGACAGTTTTATAGCAGCTCAATGGCAGGGAGGACTCATGATGAAATGGCTATTGTTTGCTACAGCGTCTGCAATTCTGCTTGTAATAGGTCTTTCAACTAAGACGTATGCAAACGAGACGACTGCAAATGAGATCTTTAATCTCGCTCGCAATGGTTACTTTGAGGATGAGGGAATCCCTAGTCATGGTGGACTGACGAATGCCTATCGATTGGGCAATGTCACGGCTGAAGATTTGGTCAATGCAGCCATTCAACAGAATCGCTTATCTCCTGAAATGTTGGAGAATGAACGTTTTCTTCGGGCAATCAACCAGTATTTACTGGACGATGCCAATGGCGATTAGACAAAAATTACAGCAGTTTTTTACCAATTCACATTTTGTACGCTACAGATCAAAATCCCTCTGCCTTTAGCATTCCCCTTGATAAGCTACGGTGTGCACGGATCTTAAATGAGAGTTCAAAACGTGACTCGATCCCTTAAAAAGGGGACTTCCGCTCGGATCTCCTCGTCAAGAAAGGTTATGAAAGCTTAAGGCAAAGACAATGGCTCAAACACTGATTCTGGGAAGGCTTCCTGACGCACCTCCGCCGCATTCAATGTGGCTACGGCTATACACGATCGCCTTAAAAAAGTTGCTGTAAACCAGTGAACTAACCCAACAGAATGCTGATAACAGTTGAAGAAATGGAAAAACCAGATTATGAATTCGACTGAATTGTTAGAACGTTATGCAGCAGGAGAGAGAAACTTTAAGAGTGTAGATCTCACCGGAGCAAAACTTGAACGAGCCTATTTGAGAGGCGTTGATTTGCAGAGTGCGAACTTGCGTGAAACTCACTTTTACAATACAGATTTGATTGATGCCAATCTCAGTCAAACCAATTTACTAACTGCAAGTTTATACAAAGCAGATCTCACAAATGCCAATTTAGAAGGCACCAACTTATACAATGCCGACCTGAGAGAAGCCAAGTTGCATCGAGCTAACCTGCGTCAAGCTGACCTGAGAAGATCTAATTTGTTTCAGGCTGAGCTGAATGAAGCTGATCTGAGAGCCGTAATTTTGTGTGATGCCGATCTCTATCGAGCCAGGCTCCAGAATGTGGATTTAAGAGGGGCTGATTTAAGGGGAGCCGACCTGTTTGGAGCCAACTTAAAGGGTGCTTATTACAACGAGAGTACACAATTTGATCCGGGTTTTGACCCCGTCAACATAGGAATGCAAATTCTATCTTAAAGCGATCGCCCCTTGTCATTATCTCTGTAGCCATCATGAAACGCCCTCAACCTTGCTCCAATCTGTATTCTCTGCCGTTACTTTTCATATGCCTGGGCTTATTAAACAGTTGTCGCTCTGGTGAGCCATCTGCCGTTGCCCAACAACCAGAAGGCATTGCAGTCCAACTTGAAATGATCGAAACTAGTTTGGTTTCCGATAGTTCAAACTATATCGCAACCTTAGAATCCCGTCAGTCTGTGACGTTGCAACCCCGTGTTGAGGGGTTAGTCTCTCGCATTTTGGTCAATCCAGGTGACACGGTTGCGGCTGGAACCCCACTGATTCAGATTGATCCGGCTCGTCAGCAAGCCGCTGTCGTTAGTTCTGCGGCAGGAATTGAATCTGCCCGCGCCGATGTTGAGAATGCCAGAGCGACGTTGGCATCCTATCAGGCTGAGAAGTTGGAACGACAGGCCGATCTCGCCTTTATGCAACAGCAATATAACCGTTATGTGGCATTGCAAGAGGAAGGTGCCGTTAGCCAGGAAGTTAGAGATGAGTATGGCAACAGTTTAGCGATCGCCCAGGCTAGTTTAGAAGCGATGAACGCCCAGATTGAAGCACAACGAGCCGCGATCGCTCGTGCCCAAAGAGTGTTGCAACAGGCGCAAGCCAGCACCCAAGAGCAACAGGTGCAGCTTCAGTACTACACCATTACGGCTCCTTTTTCGGGTACGGTGGGAGATATTCCTCCCAGGGTTGGAGACTTTGTCAACACCTCAACTCCACTGGTAACCATTACGCAGAACGAGTCGCTAGAAGTGAATCTCTCCGTTCCGGCAGAGGAAGCCGCCCGGTTGTCTTTGGGGACTCCTATTGAGTTGCTCAACGATGCAGGGGCATCTGTTGGTACAAGCCGTGTCTCCTTTATCGCACCCAACACCAATAACAGTACGCAATCGGTGTTAGTGAAGGCAATATTTGATAACGCGAGTGGGCAACTGCGAGCGGACCAACAGGTACGGGGGCGAGTCATCTGGAGTCAAAATTCGGGTGTGATGATCCCCACGACGGCAGTGACCCGCATTGCAGGTGAAAGTTTTGTCTATGTTGCAGAACCCGCAGAAGATAACTCTGGGTTAGTTGTCCGCCAGCAGCAAGTCGAGTTAGGACAGATTGACGGCAATCAGTATCACGTGATTGAGGGACTAGAACAGGGCGATCGCATTGCCGTTACAGGGTTATTGCAGTTATCGGATGGAGCCGCCATTCTCTCGGAGACAACAGAACCGAGTAATCCTGAAACGTAACTTTGCCAGATGGTAAAGCCCGCTATCGCGTTGTTTTAGCCAACTGAACGGTTGCTTTTAAACATCACTATTAGGCTGTAAGCTTTGCGTTTTGAGTTTCGTTGCAATTGCCCTCCCTTGCTCTTTTTCACCTATGTTTTCCGACCTCTTCATCAAACGCCCCGTTCTCTCAGCCGTCTTTGCGATCATCATTACATTGGTGGGGGCGATCGCCATTCCAACCCTGCCTGTAGAGCAGTATCCCGACATCAGCCCGGTTCAAGTTGTGGTGACGAGTAATTACATTGGAGCCAGTGCTCAAGTGGTAGAAGAGACCGTTACTACCGTATTAGAGCGGCAGATCAATGGGGTAAAGGGAATGCGCTACATGTCGTCTAGTAGCGCAAACGATGGCACCAGTACGATCACTGTCACCTTTGAGCAGGGCTATGACCAGGATATTGCGGCAGTAGATGTACAAAACCGAGTCTCGATCGCCGAACCCCAGCTTCCAGAAGAGGTGCGGCGAGTAGGCGTCACCGTTCGCAAACAGTCGGCTTCAACCGTTGTTGGGATGGCAATTTTTAGTGATGACGGTCGCTACGACAGCGAATTTATTAGCAACTACGCCGACCTGTATGTGATTGACGAACTCAAACGTATCCCAGGCGTAGGGGATATTTTTGTGAACGGAGAACGACGTTATGCCATGCGGTTGTGGCTCGATCCCAATAAGCTAGCGACGCGAGGAATCACCGCTCAAGATGTGGCAACTGCCATTCGGGAACAAAACTTGCAGGTCGGAATTGGGCGTATTGGTCAGTCGCCTTCGGTGGACGGGCAACTGTATCAGATTGACTTGCAGGCAAGGGGTAGATTGCGTGAGGTGAGCGAGTTTGAGGAGTTGATCCTGAAAGCTGAGCAGGATGGCACGCTGGTGAAGCTTAAGGATGTAGGACGAGTTGAATTAGGTGCTGAGAATTACAATACCTTTGCTCGTTGGAGCCGTCAGGATGCCCTGGGCTACCGAATTGTGCAGCTTCCTGGCAGTAATGCCCTGGCAACTGCTAACGCCGTTAAAGCAGAAATGGCACGATTGTCAGAAAACTTTCCGCCTGGGTTAGCCTACGAGATTCCCTACGACCCGACGCTGTTTGTGGTGGAGTCGCGCCAAGAGGTGTTGAAAACGCTGTATGAGGCGATCGCTCTGGTCATTCTGGTCATCTTTGTCTTTCTGCAAGACTGGCGTGCCACTCTGATTCCGATTGTCACGATTCCGATTTCTCTGATTGGCACCTTTGCTTTTATCAAAGTCTTTGGCTTTTCTATGAACAGTTTGACGCTGTTTGGGATTACGCTGGCGACGGGTCTGGTTGTGGATGACGCGATTATTGTAGTGGAAGATATTGCCCGTTTGATTCAAGAGGAGGGGGTGTCGGCGCGGCGGGCGGCTTCTGAAGCGATGCGAGAGCTATTTGGGGCGGTGATTGCCACTTCTCTTGTATTGATGGCGGTGTTTGTTCCGGTTGCCTTCTTTCCCGGAACCACGGGTCAACTTTATCAACAATTTGCCTTAACGATCGCCTTTTCCATCGCCCTTTCAACCTTCCTGGCATTGACCTTAGCTCCGGCAATGTCGGCTCTGTTACTGCGACAAACCCCCTCCAGTTCGGGTTTTCTCGGTCGAGTCTTTGCTCAAATCAACCGCTTGATTGATTGGACGCGACGGAGTTATCGGCGATCGCTAGAGTTTCTCAACCGCGTTAAGTATGTCGTATTAGCCCTTTTTGTGGCATCGCTGGGGCTAACTGCCTGGATGTATACGGTGGTGCCCACTGGATTTCTCCCCGAAGAAGATCAGGGATTGCTCATCAACATCGTGCAGGGGCCAGACGGCACATCGCTCAATTACACCAGCGACGTGATTGAGCAAGTTGAAGATGCCATGTTACAGATTCCTGAGATTGCCGGAACTTTTACCCTGGGGGGAGTGGGGGCGATCGGTAATACTTCTAATAGTGCTTTTTCTTACATGCCACTGTTGCCCTGGGAGGAACGTGAAGGGCATGAACATTCTGCGCTGGCGTTGTTAGAGCGCATCCGTGAACCATTGTCTAAGATCACAATGGCTAATATTTTGTCGGTTAACCTTCCTACCATTCAGGGTTTGGGGAGCATTGGTGGTTTCACCTTTGAGTTACAGGATCAGGGCAACAACGATATTGATACGTTAGTGCAAGTCAAAAATGACTTAATTCAACAGGCAAACGCTGCACCAGAACTCCAAAATGTTTTCAGCACTTACACCGCTAATGCACCACAACTGGTCGTTGAGGTGCAACGGGATCAAGCCAGAGCATTGCAGGTTCCGATTGATGATATTTTCTCTACATTGCAGATCTTCCTGGGGTCACAATACGTCAACGACTTCAATGCTTTCGCTCGAACCTATCGTGTTTATGTGCAGGCCGACAGCCAGTTCCGCTCTAACCCTGATGACATCAATGAACTCTATGTGCGCTCAACCACGGGAGACATGATCCCGATGAGCAAACTGGTGACGATTAGCTCCATCACAGGCCCTCAGGTAGTAAGCCACTACAATCTCTATCGCTCGATTGAGATTAACGGTTCTCAAGCTCCGGGTTACAGTTCAGGGCAGGCGATCGCCGCAATGGAGCGGATCGCTTCAGAAGTATTGCCCGCCAGCATGAGTTTTGAATGGTCGGGTTTGTCCTTGGAGGAGATCTCGTCGGGAGGGCAAGCCCCGTTAATTTTTGCCCTGGGGTTAATCTTCGTCTTCTTGGTGCTGGCGGGTCAGTATGAGAACTTCATTGATCCGGTCATCATTATGTTGACTGTACCGCTTGCCGTTTTGGGTGCATTGTTGGCGCAGGCGATGCGAGGCTTGCCTAATGATGTCTACTGCCAGGTAGGACTGGTTATGTTAATTGGTTTAGCGAGCAAAAATGCCATTCTGATTGTCGAATTTGCCAATCAATTAAAAGAACAGGGCTTATCCGTGACCAAGGCAGCGATCGAAGCGTCAGAATCGCGTCTTCGCCCCATTTTGATGACTGCCCTCTCCTTTATCTTTGGCATCATCCCCCTCGTATACGCGGAAGGAGCAGGGTCAGGCAGTCGCATCTCGCTGGGAACGGCCGTCATGGGTGGCATGATTGTCTCTACATTTTTGAGCTTATTTGTTGTTCCGGTGCTCTACATCATCATCGGCAACTTGCGCGATCGCTTCACAGATTTCTTCAACAAAAAACCACCTGAACCCCCCATTCCCGAACCTACTGTACAACCGATTCAACCGGAGCCTCTCAATGAGCAAGTTTAAAGACCTCTGCCAGATTTATAATCAATCCCATTCAGAAATGTCGGAATACCTGGAGTCTTGTGTTCAGTTTGCCGAAACACTGATGAAGGGATTAGAAGTTTATCTCGATGCACCTGCAAAGCGCATTACGTATCGCGATCGCCAGGGTGAAGAAAAATCCTTGAGGGAAGCTTTGTGTTTAAGAGATGGGGTATGGCACGTTGATGTTGCTTTGACCATGTGTCCTGAAAGTGCCTATCGATTGAGGGCGGCAGAGTTTGCCCGATGTTACTATCCCCGTCAAACGGTTCTGCTCTCGTTTGTGATCAAAAAAATCACAGTTGATACATTTCTCGTGGGGTTGGAGAACTACCCGACTCAGTTTACAGTTGATGCAAAAGAACAGAATAGTCTCACTAAACTATATGAATTTGTAGTCAATGTGCTCGAAGCTTACTACAAACACATCCTGCAAATTATCCTGAAACAGGATGAATCTCCTCGAAAAGTTGAGTTTGAACATATAGAAAACTATCTCTAAGAATATTTCTGGATCTATGGCTTCTCTCAATCATGCATGAAGTTCAGAGAGCAGTTTAGGAGCTTTTTCCCAACTAGAAATAGAACTCCTGAACCTCGTCTTAACCAGCCCTTCAGTTGCTATGTAGAAAATTAAATGTAGGTGTAGAGTAATGATTGCGTCAACCATATTTAAAATACTGATGCAAGAAGTAGTGATGCAGGAAGCAGTGATGCAAGAAGTAGAAGATCATGACTCAAACTCTGTAAAACCAACTCCCGACCTCTCGGCTCGTGAATTGGAAGTATTGCAATTATTGGTTGAAGGGCTGAGCAATCCTGAAATTGCTGCTCACCTATACCTCAGTCCAAACACTGTTAAAACCCATGTCAGGGGAATTCTCAACAAACTGGGTGTTCAGCACCGTTTGCAAGCGGCTGTAGCTGCCCTGCGTTTGGGGTTGGTTTAAATCCAGTACCTCATACAAGATCGCAAAATGATTGACAGAATTTTGCTGACTCATCAGTCAATTGTTAATCTATAGCAACTGCCGAGACAGTTAATTTGAGGGGGTGTGGGGCTGTGCTCCCAACCAAAGGTTCCATCCCTGCACCCCATCCTAACCAACCCCTCGGTTGCTTAAAAACAGACCTGGCGATCGCTCTTAGGAGTAATCTTGAAGGCGATCGCTAACGTAACAAAACATGAATACTATTCGTCTGTGAGCTCATCTTCCAATAACGTTATTGAAATTGGCAAAAATTGTGAGATCCAATTGCAAAATTCTTCCTGTACTTCATTCTTTCTGATAGGTGCAGTGAGTTGATCTTCTGGACTCTTGCTTCAAGGGTTGCTCTGTATCCAAACCTGACCTTAAGACCAGGTTCTAGCTCTATCATTTTACCTAGTAAAAGATTAGTAGTATCGTCATAGGCTGAATAGAGCTTCACCCATAGACTAAAGATCATTAACACCTGGGTATCGAAACCAAAGCTGTTTGCAGCTAAGGGATGGCTACCGTCGAGACAGTTAGAACAAAGGAGGCGTTACTCTCGCTAGAGTTTTACCTCTATATGCCAATCTAACCAATCGTTCGACTGCTATAGGATGAGCATTACCTGGATAAATTAGTCCTGGGGACATCACTGTGATACAGCTTGCAGTTCCGGTTGGAGAATGCGATCACATTCAAGGAGCAGAAAATGCAGCTGTCGTGCTCCTGGAATATGGAGACTATGAATGTTTGCGCTGTAAGGAAATGCACCGCATTATCAAAACAATTCAAAAACAGCGTGATCAATCACTTCGCTTTGTATTTCGCCACTTTCCTCTAGTAGCCATTCATCCCATGGCTCAACATCTTGCTGAAACTGTGGAAGCAGCAGCTGCACAGGGATATTTTTGGGAGGTCCATGATTATTTATTTGAGCAGCTCCATTTTGCCGGTAATGGCAATTTGCACCGATATGTCACAACTCTTGGCTTAGATGTAGACCGTTTTGAGCGCGAGATTGCAGAACATCTTTATGTTGATCGAGTCAGGGTAGATTTGCAAAGTGGCTTAGCCAGTGGAGTAAACGGGATTCCTACGCTTTTTATCAATAATATTCGCCACGATGGCTCATGGGATTTGAACAGTGTGCAGGCTGCTGTAACCACCGCTTACAAAACATCGTGATACCAGATTAGTCGTCAGTCCAAAACGTTTCCTTCAGAGGCATTATCCATGATAGTTAGCAGCTTGACTTATTCTTCTATTGATCTACAATCCACTGTTCAAGAAACCCAATCCCTTCAAACCGCCAACCCTCTGGATGGATTGCCTCTGTACAAATTGCAGCGAGTCATTGACTACATGCATCAACATCTTCATCAAGAGATTCAGTTAGCTGATTTAGCTAAAGTTGCAAAGATGAGTCAGTTTTACTTCTGTCATTTGTTTAAA
Organism: Oscillatoria sp. FACHB-1407; assembly: GCF_014697545.1. Classification (GTDB taxonomy): domain Bacteria; phylum Cyanobacteriota; class Cyanobacteriia; order Elainellales; family Elainellaceae; genus FACHB-1407. The sequence goes on from NZ_JACJSA010000027.1 coordinate 43,276, forward strand.
CAGTCTATGGGAACTTCTCCCTATCAATTTCTGATTCAACAAAGGGTAGAGCGCGCCAAACAGTTGTTGCAGGATGAAGAAATGACGATTAGTGAAATTGCATTAGAATGTGGATTTTCGAATCAAAGTCATTTCACCCGACGCTTTCGACAATTGACGGGCATTACACCAAAAGTCTATCGAAATCAACAGAAGATGTTGGCTTATGGCTGTAAAGATTCCGCATCTGTTGTATAAGAAATACCCACTGTACTTGTCACTCAACTGAGAACTTTGTGCTTGAGAAAATCATGTAATTCACCCTTCAATTTACTCTCAAGCTGGTTTCACCCTGTACTTCAGTCTAGGCAGAAATTGCACTAATACACAGACAATCACTCATCTGGAAGAGAGTAACTTTTGGTTGCTATTCCTGTAAAGTTATATTGACTTAGGTGTAAGTCAGCGTCAATAGTATGCAAAAGACATGAAGCCTAGCGGCAACATTGATGAATCAAATTCAGCTAATCATTCACCTATCATTGTTTCGGTTCGCCAAATTTATCTACCTGCTATACAACCCCGTCGATATTTTAATTCACAATCCAATCAGAGATTAATTCAGTCCATCAAGACTCACGGCATTCTTCAACCGCTATTGGTGCGTCCAAGAGCGGTAGGAGGTTATGAACTCGTAGCTGGAGAACGTCGTTACCGGGCTGCGATCGCGGCTGAGTTGGAGCGTGTGCCCGTTCTCATTCGAGAGCTAACTGATGCAGAGGCAGCAGAGATAGGCTTGATGGAGAACCTGCTGAGGGAGGATCTGAATCCCTTAGAGGAGACAGAGGGTATCCTGCATCTGTTAGCAATGCGGCTCAATCGGTCTATTGAAGAAATTCCACGGTTGTTACACCAGTTACAACATCAGTACAAAAAACGGATAGGTGAAACGTCCAAGCATAGTCTTGAACAGGAAGAACACCATGGAGACAATCAGGACAGTTTAACACTCATCACCGTGGAAGCTGTGTTTGCGAGTTTGCAGCGGATGAGTTGGGTTTCATTTGTCAATAATCGCTTGCCACTTCTCAATCTACCGGGTGATATATTGGGGGCATTACGGCTTGGAAGAATTGAATACACCAAAGCTAAAGTGATTGCACAGTTGAAGAATGTTGAGCAACGCCAGCAACTATTAGAACAGGCGATCGCACATAATTGGTCATTGAATCGAATTAAGGAAGAGGTAAAAGCGTTGCAACTTCAAACCTCTACAGTATCCCTTAAACAGCGTGTTGACAGAGCCTATCGTCAACTCAAACAGGTTAAGCCGTGGGAACATCCCCAAAAACAGAACAAATTGGAGACATTGTTAACAGAGCTAGAAACTCTATTACAGGATGAATAACGGATGCGTTTAGTGATTGGGAGATCTATGAGCTTGGTTAGGCTACCAGCAATACTGGCGGTCAGGCTATTAGACACTAGGAATGACAGCTACTGCATCGATCTCAAATAACATGCCATCTACCGCTAGTCGTGATACTGGAATAAGGGTGCTAGCAGGCTGGCGATCGCGGCTCCACATAGCGTTTCTTGCTGCTGAAATGAGTTTTAATTTCTCCATTGTGTGATCGACGGAAAGGATAGTAATTTTTACAACTTGCTCTGGGGATGCTCCAACAGCGGCTAATGCGTTGCGTAAGTTGTTAAAGGACTGCTTTAACTGCTCTGCAAAGTCTTCGGAAATGAGATTGTCATTTGTATCAGCACCATATTGACCTGCAATATGAACCAGTTTCACTCCAGGAGGGACAACTGTAATTTGTGAGAACCCATAGGTAGAGGAATCGGGTAGCTCCGGTGGGTTCAGACGCTTGATGAAGTGATCATGCATGATCAAATTTCTCCTAGTTTAAAAATTAACTGTCTCGACAGTTGCTATAAATGCTAAAGATCACACCCCAATGACCAAGCTTTGCCAGTGGGCTAATGCTACATTGGCTCGGATCTTTCGACTCGTGGTTGACAAGATAAAAACTTAAACGGAAGTGGATTGCCAGGAACCTGTATCTTTGAGAAATGGAGAAAATTGGGGCTCTGACCAGTGTAACGGGAGGCTGCTTTGTACCCGATAGCCCCTTTCCAGATGGAAGCGCAACAACCGTTCTGCACCAGCATAGGTGTTAATTTCGGCTCCCTCCCAAATCACCTCAGCGGTGCCCGTTAAATAGAGAATATCACCGCGATCGAAGTCAATGAACAACAAGCCTGCATGAGGGTTGAGTTCTAAATTGCCGAAGGTGTTGAAGTGACAATTGCCCGAAAAATCAGGAATGGTTAGGGTTTGATTATCCTCATCAATTCGGACAAAACCGGGGTTGCCGCCTCGATGAGAAACATCTACGCCACTTGCCTCTCCTGCGGATTCATCTTGATAGGCTGTGGCAATGAAGAAAGTATCAGAAGACGCGATCGCCTCTCGTTCTGGCTCCGACAATAGTGTAAACTCATTAATTGGTTTAGGAGTAGTTGGGTCAAACTCACCTAACTCATACATCCGGGCTTGGATATATTGAGGACAATTGCCAAAGCTTTGTCCTACTCGCACCTCAAACCCATTGGCATCGGTTGCAGTTACTACTCCATTCATCCGATTACGACGACGGGTATGCAGTTCAATGCCCAGGAACCCGATATCAATACCCTCTGTGAGGATGGTAGTTAAGGGATCTCCAAATAGGGGTTTGGCTTTGACTTGTAAGGTGCGATCGTCGGGTGAAGACATAAAGCCCGGTTCACCTACCAGGATCGATGCCCAGGGATGACCTGCTTGATCGACAGTTCCCACAATCACATAGGGTAATTGTGCATAGAACTGGCGATGCTGTTCTGGCAAGAACTCTCGAATGACTCGTCGTCCTTGTTTATCCATTCGCTCCAGAGCACCTAATCGTGTCTGAATTGCCAACTCACCCGCATGAAATGGAGATTCGCTGCGAGTCCAACCTGGAATTGCCATATGCTACTACCACTGATTGACGTTAAACGTTGCCTGTCAATGTTCATTGATGGGCTTTTGAGGCGATCGCACTCTAACCGTTGAGTAAAGCTCTACAGATATGTCTGGTAGATGCTAAAAGCACCCTCCCCTAAGCGGCTGGAGCAATGAGTTCCATGCGAATGCCACCGGGCATATAGAACATCATGTGGTGAGTGGGACCCCCACCAAGAGGTTCAGGGGCAAATTCGATTTGCACTCCCTCTGTAGTTGCCAAGGTTTGATGTAGAGATTTGAGTGTCTCTAAACTATTTACCTTCAAAGCAAAGTGATGCAGCCCAATATTGTTTTTTCGATCAAATGGAACAGCACTCGCAGGATTGGCAGCTTGCCAAAGAGTCAGTAGAGTGGTGCCATCTGATAAGAAGAAGGCTGGATAACTTGGAACTTCACCTACTTGTTTAAAATCCAGGACATTAATAAAGAAGTCACGGGTTGCGGTGAGGTTTGGAACGGTCAGCCCAATGTGATGAGCACCTTGAGTAATTGCCATAGAACAAATCTCCGTAAAGAACTAGATTGGTTGGTTGATATGGATATGTTAGTGATGCATTAGTCGTTTGAGTCGAAATCCAGAATAGAGTTAGGTTTCCTTTGGTTAAACTCCCTGATATAGCAACCGAGGGGTTGGTTAGGACGGAGTGCAGCCCCACATCCCCTTCTATGAATTGTCTCGACAGTTGCTATATACCTGTGAAACGCTGTCAAACCTGACGATACACGTCGAGCCTGTAACATCAAATATTCTGGAATATTCAATAGAGTAAAAGCTTTTCGGGGTTGAGCCATCTTTGCTGAAAATGGCACTTCTTCTTCTGGCTTAAGACTTCTTGCAATTCCAGTAGGACAGTTGAAGTGGGAATGTAGCAAGCGATTCTACACTAACCAAATTTACTCTACTAGATAAATACTCAATCAATCTCTGCTGTTGTTGCGAATTTTAGTCTAGTTTTGCGATCTTGCTACTTTAGCCAGCGAGACTGAAAACCGTTATAGGAAAGGCAGTCTATTGGTGGGGGATCACGAACAGGTTTGGTCATGGGGCTGTATGTTGGGTGAAACAACTCAATCGTAAGTGTGAATATTTTCTTGGACGGATGACTGGAATCAAGTTTGCAAATGTTAGTTGAAACTCTTGGTTCAACGTTATTACTTGTGATACTTCGTAATATTCAACATGGTAATCACTTACGACCTTAACCATGCTTCGTTGAAGAGAACGCTTCCTTTTTTGCGACTTAAAACCTCTTCTGATTCCAACTGAGCAAAAGTTCGAGATAATACTTCTGGAGACAATCCCAGTTCGATCGCTAGAGTTTTAAGAGGTTGCGTTAGGGGAACTGTAAGTTGTCCGGGTTGACGTTGTTGGTAGAGATAATGCAGTAGACGCTCCCGGGCTGAACGGATGCTACGTAGTTCTAAGAGGCGTTTCACAGTAGCAAATCGATGGGTCAAATGTGCCAGATATTGTTCAGATAAACTGGGTGATTGGCGTAATGTTTCTAGAAACATCTGCTTGGGAATTGCCATGATGCGTGAAGGTTGCTCAGCGATCGCAGTACACGCATAAGTCTCAAAATACAATGATGCTTCCGCAAAACTTTCCCCTACATTCACTAAATAGTGAGTGATGATTTGCTGATCTGTGAAGCTGAGAAGTTTGATACGACCAGACTCTACCCAGAAAATGGCTTGGGCTGGTTCCCCTTGTTGAAACAAGAGTTGGTTTTTGGATAGGTTGTGATACGTCAATGCACGCCTCAAAACAGGTGGCAATTCGTTAATCATCAACATTCGCCCCCTACGCGGCGTTAACTGAGATGGGCGATCGCCGGGTTCCTTCAGCACGACGAATGTCGCGCCAAATTTGAGTAGCCGCTAATGCACCATCCGCTGCCGCAATAACAACTTGATTCATACCAACTTTTAGATCACCGACCGCAAAGATCCGGGGGTGGGAGGTACGGTTCATTTTGTCGGTAATCAAATTGCCACCCTGGTATTCCAGATCGATGTTTTTCAGATAGCCCGCGTGATACTTTGATCCCATTGAAACCAAGCCTGCATCCAATTTCACAATGGAACCATCGGCAAGTTCTACCCCTGTCATTTGATGGTTTTCACCGAGGAATTGTTTAATGGGTTGTTCAATTAAAGTGAAACCGTTGCTAGTGAGGCGATCGCGCAGTTCTGCCCCTACCTCAAATTCACCATTGGTAAACAGGGTGATGTGTGGAGTAAACCAACTCAGTGAGAATGCGACCTCTAAGCTCGACTCATGGCTACCAAACACACCAACTCGTTGGTCACGCATTTCGTAGCCATCACAGATCAAACAAACGTGCAGATTGTGCCCCGCATAGTCAAATACATTTTGCATATCTGCCAACTTGGGAAGGTGATCGATAATGCCACTGGCAGCAATTAGATAACGACTGCGAAACACAGCATACGTAGGGTTTGTGCGCCCAATCCGCACACGCACAGCAAAGGTTTCACCCTCATCCATGACCTCTTCTACATAAGCGTTGAGATAGTCACCATCGAGAGACAGGTAATGAGCTTTTCCCTGCTTCAGGACATCCCGACCGGGCGTATCAGGAGGCAAGCCCAGGTAATTGTGCAATTCTTGCATCCAGTGCGATCGCGCTTTGCCTTTGTCGATGATGAGTGTCGAGAGGAGATAGCGTTGTAGATAAATTCCAGCGGATAATCCAGCGGCTCCACCTCCGACCACCAAGACATCATAAATCTGGTCAGTACGTTGATTTAAAGTTTGTTTGGTGAGTTGCATAAATACCTCTGGGAATGCTTCAGACGAGAAGCTTAAAAGATGTACCGTTCGTTCGGTATATCTTTACTGTACCGTTCGTTCGGTACAATGTCAACTAATTTGTTTGATATAGAGCTGTGGTCAGAAAGCTTAAGGCAACGACAATGGCTCAAACCCTGACTCTGGGGAGGCTTTCTGACTCGTCTCCGCCCCATCGAATGCGGCTACGGCTACAGCAACTGTCGAGACAGTTGAGACAAGGGAGTTTGGGCAAACCCTGTCCTGATACGCTTTAAGTGGTTTCCAGTGCAAATGCGGACGCTAGTAGGGGCGGGTTTAGTGGTTTACTAACGGCAAACCCAGGAACTGATCTGCCAAACCCGCCCCTAACGACATCTGTCTTGATCTCCATTTGATTTGGTATAACTAACCCCTCGGTTGCTATACACTTTCTTCTGTCACGTTCTCCATGAACCAATCCCATACAGCCCGCGTTTCCAGGTTCCTACTTGAAACTGGAGTGACAGAGGCAGAGCCTCTGTGTGTGCATTCCTGTCTGGAAGCAGAAAAATTGCGGCAAAATACCGTCTACCGCAGGGATTAAAGAAGGATCGACGTAATTCAATAGCTTGTAACTGAACTGATTTCGTTTTAACGACAACCAACAGCCCTTGCTCTGATCACTCTATCTAAATTGGGAGTGAACTCGATGGTGTAAGGGTAGGGCGACGCACTGTTGCAGGACATTCTGGCGTGGTTTGCGCGACGCGGATACGACCAGGAACTAGCCCCAACGATTAAATTACCGTTTAATCGCAGCGCAAGGCTATTCACTTGCATCGAGTTTGTTCTACCATTCGTCAGCACGGAGGATAGAAATGTTGCGGCTCGGATGTTGCCATTGGCAGGGTTAATTCTCGTGAGAATGGCAACTTTTGCTCCACCACCACTACCATAATTGGTTAGCCATCCATTGGTCGCAAATCGCCGGAAATCTTGAGAAGGTCTGCCTTGCGTGCCAGTAGCGGTAAACACGGCATAGATATTACCGCCATTCCATACCAGTCCATAACCTGTGCTATCGTCACCTGTCACTTCGTAGTTGGTTTTGCACCAGACTCGTCTACCTGCATCAAAACGAATTAGCCGAGGATCTTTGTTGTTGGCTGAGACTTGTTGATAGCCAATATAGATGGTGCTTTGCCCGACTGTGACGGAGGCACCACCTCTGGCACGAATAGTTGCTTCAGACTCATTGCAATTGAAGGCGATCGCCTCATTTCGGACTGATGAGGCTGCCAAAGCATGGCTCTGTAATTCACTCAGGCTAATCGCTGTACTCAAACCTAAAAGAGCCATGATCCGTACACAAGCTGTTGTTAACCGAGATAGCTTGAACCGTTGTTTAGCTTGCATAATAGTTTTTCCCAGCAGAAACAATTGATGAATTGACTGGTAACGTGTGAGAAGCATCAACAAGAGCGATCGCTCACTATCACGACTAGCCTGATCCTCACCTAGTATTCCCTTGGTGAACCGACTCAATTACAGTTCATGAGGACGTAGCGCAACAGATTATGTACCTGTGCCCGTCTTTCGCTTTTTGGAGTGGCTTAGTGTAATGGTGTGCTCAGTGTTCGTTCTTGTTGTTTGTTTGTAAAAGCCAGACGATAAACATAACGCTAAAGAGAAGATCACAGCACCCGACTAGAAATGAAATGAGGGGTAGATCACCTGTGAAATAGAAAATGAAAAAGAAGAGAGCGATCGTAAACTTACAGGCTGCGGCTGCGGCGATAAAGAGGTTTTCTGGTGTGCGGTTAATAAAAAGCCAAGCATATCCCAGTCCAAAAATCAGAATCCACGAAGCAATAACCCAGAGACTAAAAGGGGATACATTTGTCGGCAGTCCAAACGAATCAGCCGTGGAGTAATAGACTGGAGGTGCAAAACTAATGGCTCCAAAGACATTAAAAATGGCTGTGAGTAACAAACAGTATCGAAACCAGGGTGCGATAGGGGGATGAGGTTTTGGAGAGGCAGTCATAGTCTATAAAAATGATGGTCGTCCCACCACAATAGTTCCCAAGGAGTAATGCTTCAGCACGCAGAAGAGACGGAGAGGCGTTGTGTAAACACCCTCAGAGAGATCGGCTAAAACCTGACCACAGCATCAAGAAACGGGTTGCTTATGTTGGGAGCGATCGCCTGGAAGCGATTTTGATAGATTTTGGGATGGGCTTACTGCCCTCCAGTGAGATCAATGTTGAATGTTTGAGCGAGGATAAGGGGATTGAAATATTCTCGGATTGTGCCTATCTTGCCGTCTCTCATCTCAAACACAACAATGTAAACGTTTTGATAGGATGCTCCATTTTCAGCAATCACAAAGTTTCCTTGTCCTTCTACCGTGACGGTTTGCTCATCCGCAGAAACGATCACGCGTAAATTTTCAAACTGAATTCTGCTGAAGGTTTGATTGATGCGTTGAAAGAAACCCTGCACGGCTGCTTTACCTTCAAAACGGTTGGGTGCTCCGGGTAACTGGTAGGGTTGCTCTAGCACAACGTTCTCCGCCAGGAGATCCCCAAGTCCCTGCAAATTCTCGGCTTCAATCTGTTGAATGAAGGTTCGGATCGTCTGTTCTGACGTGGATGAGGTCGGCATGGTTTGGGCGAGCAACGGCACTGCTTCTGCGTTTGCGGCAGAAGTCAGGGGAATAGAAGTTAAGGCGATCGCAGGTAATATGCCAACAACGGTACAGAGAATGCCTGGAAATGACCGATTCATAGTTTCGCAATCCTCAGGATATGAATAAGTTATTTTTCTTTACTCTAGCCAGTATATAGCTGTCCTAAACCAGTTATGAGATGAGTAGGCTGTAAGAGGTGCGTCCCTCCGAGGTGAACCTCTTACAACCCGTTTGGGATTGATATGTACTGCGATCAATTTGGATTTTGGTCTGGTGAAGAGCTTTGCGTTGATTGATGAGATTCTTGAGAAAGGATCTACCCATCGGTTTTCGGTAGGAGCGTTTCGCGAAACTCCCCTACGGTTATTTTGTTTCCTGGAAATCTTCTAAAGGTTCTATAGCCGTAGTCATCTCAATTAAGAGGATAAAGTACTCAACAGGACAGACGCGACGAATCGCGTCTCTCTCAGCAGGACTCAAATTCAATGTCCTAATGGTTTTGGCGATCGCTATATTTCACGAAACGATGCAGAATTGTTATGTGGAGTTCTCACCTGTACCAAGTTTCACTCCCCATTCGTCTTATTTTCTTAAGCAAAAAGGTTTTATTCACGAAAATCTAAGGGTTAGTGATTGAATATTCTTTAGAAATTGATCGGCAGGATTCATCACCATGAGCAAATTATTCAACCGTTCCGAATTAAAAGATATTGCTCAATCTCATCGGTTAGTGTTGTGGTCTCTTTTAGCAGGAATTGTGATTAGCCTGTTGCGCTTTTCAGGAATTGATCCACAGCTTGGTAATTTACTGTATATTGCAGCAGCACTGTTTCAAATTTTTTCGTTATTTCGATTAGGAACAGCACTCAAACTGTCGGCTGTCCTGTTAGTTTTATTAATCATTGGCTTATTTATCCCCATCGTCAGCTTGTTTATTCTGCTGTATATGCACAGTGAGGCGATGAGAGTTCTCAAACAAGGGGGTGTAAATGTGGGTTTTATGGGGGCTGATCCAAACTCAATTTAAAGCTCCTCAAACGCTTAGGCAGGTGTGTACAGCAAAGTGCTGAGTGTTGAGGCTTGAGTGCTTAGGACTGAGTGTTGAGGCTGAAAGGTAGCACGTTACGTTCAAAATTTAGAGGTGTCCTGACAAACCGTTCATTTGGATAGCAACTGTCGAGATAGATGAGACAAAGAGGTGTAGGGGATTGCGTCTCCAGCCAAGGATTCCATCCCCTCTCTACAAATTGGTAGCGATTAATGTACCAATGCGGCTGGATCGGGATGATCAGCTAATCGGCCATCCTCCATGTAGATAATGCGATCGGCAATGTCGAGAATCCGGTTGTCGTGAGTCACCAGGAGAATGGTGCAATGCTGTTCCTTGGCAAGTTTTTGCATCAGACTGACCACTTCTCGACCCGATTTTTTGTCGAGCGCGGCGGTAGGTTCGTCAGCAAGAATGATGCGGGGTTGGCTGACCAGGGCACGGGCGATCGCCACTCGTTGTTTTTGTCCACCTGACAAACTATCTGCGTAATAGTCGATGCGTTGTTCCAAGCCGACTGATTTGAGAATATCAGTGGCGATCGCATCCATGTCTTGATTGAGATATTGCGGATGTAGTTCTAGAGACATGCGAACGTTCTGTTTTGCAGTCAAAAAAGTCATCAAGTTGTGAGCTTGAAAGATGTAACCAATTTGTTTTCGTAACAGTAAAAGTTGTTGTTTTGTTGCTCCACAAATTTCCTGATCGAGAATCTTGAGACTTCCTTCTTGAGCCGATCGCAAGCCTCCCATCAGGGTTAAGAGTGTTGTTTTACCAGAACCGGATGGACCTGTCATGATAATGATCTCTCCGGCGTAAATGTCGAGATTGATATCAAACAATGCCTGCTTACGGAGGTCACCCTGCCCAAAGTAATGATTCAAATGGCGGGCGGAAATGACTGGAGTGGTTGCTTGTTCAGGAGACTGGGAGGGAGAGATGAGAGTTTGCATAGAGGGAGTGAAGGAGTAAGGAATGGCAGGAACGCAATTAATCGCGTTTGTACAAAGGGATAAAGCTTAAAAAATATCGGCAGGGTCGGCACTCCGCAGTTTTCGCATGGCGACTGCACCGGAGGCAACGCACATGATGATGGTGAGGAGGAGGACAGCGATCGCCCGATCAACTTTCATGCCAATGGGGAGGAGTGTTGCGCCGTAGACAATTTGGTAAAGTCCGGTAGCCAGAAAAAGACTGGGAACAAAGCCAATCAGAGCGAGGATGAGGGACTCTTGCATCAACACAATGAGGAGGTAGCGATCGCTATATCCCATTGCCTTCAAAGTAGCGAACTCAGGCAGGTGATCGGACACATCGGAATAGAGAATTTGGTACACGATGACGATGCCAACGATGAAGCCAATCACCGTTCCCAACCCAAAGATGAAACCGATGCCCGTACCATTTGCCCAGTAGCCTTTTTCAATATCAGCAAATCCGTCGGGAGTCAGCACCATCACATCGTCGGGGAGGATGGCGTCGATCTGCTGACGTACGGCTTCCACATCGGCTCCGGGCTCCAGGCGGATCAGTCCCACTTCGATCTGGTCAGGCGTACGTTCGGGGAACAGGTTGAGGAAGGTCGAATCGCTGACGACAACATTACCATCGGCAGCAAAGGATGACCCCATCGTAAATACTCCGCTGACCTGCACCTGCTTGTTGTTGAGTTGAGCCTCAAAGGAACCACTTTGCTCAAACCGTTGGGCGATCGCCCCATATTCCGGTCGTCCTGCGCGGTCAAACAACACCTGATTCAGCGGTTTAATCTGATCTAACCTTTGATTAATTTCTGCGGATTGAAACACCGGGCTACCGGGATCAAATCCCCACACCAAAATGGTGCGACTCTGCAAGGTTTCAGGGTTACGCCATTGAGCCGATCCGATATAGAGCGGATTAACAGACGCAACTTCATCGACCCCTGCTGCCTGATAGAGCCGCTCACGGGGAGAACTGCGAACGGCAAACAGCGTTTGAAATTGGGGATTGGCAATCACCAGGTCTGCATCCAGTTCTCGGTAGGGCTTAGTCGCTGCATCAAACAACGCTCCTTGAAAGCCCATCTGCACAAACATGAGGATGTCTGCAAAGGCAATTCCGGCGATCGCCACTGTCAGTCGTGCTTTTTGCTTGGTCAGCAGAAGCCACGCTAGCGGTGTTTTCTTGGTCAAAGTTTGCAACATAAATTGAACTCCTGGGTTAAACCAACCCGTGTCGTAGTGCCACGACAGCAGCTTGCAGTCGGTGCTCAACTCCCAGCTTGTTTAGAATGCTGCGAACGTGGGTCTTAATGGTGTTAGGGCTGAGATAAAGGCGACGGGCAATTTCTGGGTTACTGGCTCCTTCCGTAATCAGCTTGAGCACCTCTCGCTCACGGCTTGACAGAGGCATGAAGTGGGATTGTGATTGAACGGTAGTGGGTTGCATAGAATTCTCCAGAGAAAAGGGGACGTTTTATATCGAACATTCGTTATCATTCAGGACAGGTGAAATCACGGTTGAATCTTGACCTGCACCTGCATATTGGTCAGTTGTGCCACCTGACGACTAGCCGCAGGCGTAAGGGCAATGCGAACTTCTACCACGCGGCGATCGAGGTTCTCTCCGGGTTGGTTGCTAAAGGTGTTTTGACGGCTCACCTGCCAACCCACCTGAGATACAGTGCCCTGCAATTCACCTGAAAAGCCCTGCCCGGTCACAATCGCAGTTTGTCCGGGTTGGATGTTACCGATGTCAGATTGATACACTTCAGCAACGACTTCCATCTGATCTGTTTGTCCCAAATCAGCGATACCGCTCTCGCTCAGCTTCTCACCGGGGCGAGTGTGGATTTTCAGAACTTGTCCGGCAATGGGGGCACGAATATAGGCTTGCTCTAAATCGGTTTGCGCCTGAGTAAGAGCCGCGATCGCCCCATCTACTTCGGTCTGCGCTACCTGTACATCTACCGGGCGCACTTCGGCAATGCGATCCAGGGTTGCAGTAGCTTCCTGGAGTTGGGCTTCCAGGGTTTCTAGCGTGCGGTTCTGATTTTCCTGCGCTTCTCGCAATTGCTTCTCGGCAGTCACAGCCGTCAAACGACGACTGTCTAACGTAGACTGTGACACAGCCCCTTCCTGATACAACTGTTGATATCGGTTGTACTCAACTTGAGCGTTTTGATATTCCGCTTCTAATCGAGCCAGAGTTGCAGCCTGTACTCCGCGTGCTCCGTTCAGTTCTGCCCGGAGACGTACAATCGCGGCCTGTTGTGCTTGTACCTCCCCGGTTTTGGCTCCAGCCCGTACCTGTGCCAACCGCGCCTGTGCTTGCCGTACCTCTTCCTGCGCCTGTTGCACTGCATTTTGGAGGCGATCGCGTGAACTCAAGACGGCAATAATCTGCCCTGTTTCGACGCGATCGCCCTCTTTCACCCGCAGTTCTGCAAGGCGATCGCCATCTAGCGTCATTGGTGCAGCTAATTGGATGACTTCAGTGGCAGGTTCTAACCGCCCTAAAGCACTGATAGAGCGACTGTCTGGAGTGACTTCAACGGATTGCGCCGTACTCTCCTTTGCCTGGTTGATGGCTGAGATGCCGTAGACTGTGATACCTCCGGTAATCGTCGTAGCCATGAATAGCAGGGTCATCAGCCGACGATTTGGTAGTTTTAGGGTGTGTTGCATAAGGGCGTCTCCTAAAGTTGCTTAGACCGATTCAGGATGCTGGTCTAGATAAAGTTTCAGCATGGTCATGATGAGTTGAACGGGTTTTTGAAAGGTGAATTCCTCAGGGTCAAACATTCGGTGTAATAACAAGCCGTCAATGAAGCACCCCAGCAGTTCCAGCAGGTTTCTATCTTTGATGGCTACCAGGTCACTAATCTCCTGTTCATGGTCTTTCCAAATTTGGGAGAAGAGAGAGAGGCGATCGCTGCCATCTCGCTTTTGCTGCTGGTAAAACTCCACCATCAGCAGGTTCTGTTTAATGAAATAGTCTTCGTGCCTCTCGATGAACTGGAAGATGGCACTGATGCGCTCTAATGTTGATGTCTTCTGGTGAGTTTCGATGACTGCACTGCGAATATCTCGTAGCGTCATTTCTCGAACCATCTGCTCAAATAACACTTCCTTACTGGGAAAGTAGTGGTAAAGCGTTCCTGTAGACACCTTTAACCCCTGAGCAATCTGCCGCATGGTAATAGCGGCGTATCCTTTCTCGGCAAACAGGTCAAAGCATTGGCTCAATAACTCCTTGCGATATTGGTCGTGGTCAATGATTTTGGGCATGGGACGAAAGCAAGCGACGATCTCAGGGAATCACAATCTGTCCAAAGGGACAAGGTGAGGGGCGATCGCTGAGGATTCAAATTCGAGGACGGGTTACTGGAGAAGGCGCAAGATGTCAGAGAGTTCCTCCAGACAAAACGGTTTTATATCGAACGTTTGTTATATATTAACCGCACAAGCTCGGCTTTGTAAAGGGTCTGTTACTTCAAAGGCGTTGCTGAATAAGAATATGAGATCGCGAGCAAGATGCTCGCACTCCCTTGTGATGATCGCGATAGGGTGAGCGTCTCGCTCACGTTGGGAATTTACGGATCATTTGTCATTTCAGCAACGCCACTTCAAAGTAGGTCGGTTAACCAAATTCCGCCCTTTGTCGCTGTTTCTTCTCCAAATATTGCTGATGTTCCTCCGTGGCTAACCAATACTGGGAGGCTGCTTGAATTTGCGTGACGATTGGTTTGTCATACTTTCCAGAGCGATCGAGCCACTCTTTAGATCGTCTTGCTCTCTCGGCTTGTTCGGTTGTGTGATAGAAGATGACGGAGCGGTATTGCTCTCCCCGGTCTGCGCCCTGGCGATTGAGGCTAGTTGGGTCATGAATGCTCCAAAAAAGTATGAGCAACTCGTCGTAACTGACCAAAGATGGGTCGTAGGTGACCTGGCAGACTTCAGCATGTCCTGTGATGCGCGATAACACATCCAGGTAGCAGGGATTGTCAAAATGTCCGCCCATATAACCGACTGATGTGGATACAACCCCTTTCATTTTCCGAAAGGCAGCTTCCACTCCCCAAAAACATCCGGCTCCAAATGTCGCTATCTCCATTGGATCTGTTGCAAATCAAAGACTCAATGTAGTAACTCTACCGGGAAGTGGGAAAAATTTCCCGTCTCAGCGATCGCCAATGCTATTTAGGATCGCGAATTTATGAAGGTGTAATTCCTGGCGTAGGGGCGTGACATTCGGTCAAAAGCTCTTGCCATTGTTTCAGAACCCTCTGCCGAATGCCGCGCCCGTACATGGGGTTGCCGTTTTTCAGGTTATTTAATTCACGGTCCTTAAGTGATGGGGGTTAGGGTAGAATCCCCGTAAAAGGCACTACTCCCTTTACCCCCGTTGTTTATTGAAGGTCGCGATCAGTTCACGACCAATTATCGATCGGGCTGTGGATTGATGATCTCGCTGGTATCCACTGTGCTGTTATAGAGATCGCTTGGATTAGCATCTCCAGAAGGGGGTTTAGCACTGCTCTTTTCTGCGGTGTTTGCCTGTCCCAGATCGCGAGTGTCAAAGGTGGTGGTGTATTGCTCAGGAAGATTTGACTTACTGTCAACTACCTCAAAGGCAAAAGCGACTGGAACCAGGATTGAATTGAGCATAAGAGCAGACAGACCAGCAAAAGCAAAGCGTTTCATAGACTACCTCCTAAAGGTTTAAGGAATGATTGAGGGAAGAGATGGTTGTCTGAACCGCTCTCTTAACCTCATGTTTTGTAGTCTCTCTGGTGAACTTAAATAGTTCATAAGATAAACGTGAAAGAATCTTTATAAACGCTATGATCGTGACATTATCACTACCGATTGCTATCCTGTTTGAGATTTCAGTTCAGACCTTAATTCCTCCATTAGGGGAAGCTAACCATGAATCGTATATGGATTTCTCAAACTCAAAAATGGTTCATTCCGATCGCTACTGGTACGGGTTTGATGCTGAGTTTATTGTTGGCTGTTAGCCCCAACGCTGATTCTCAACAAACCCATTCTCCTGCTGAAGTGGATTCCGATAATATCTACCACGAAGATGACAATTTGCCAGATGATGCTGATGTTTTTCCCCGTATGGGTAGACTGCTTGGCTCATCTAGCGATCGCAACAATTGTCGAATAAGACCCTGGGGGCAAGTCGTTAATACAATTCCCGGTGGCGCGTTTGTGGAAATTGATCATCGTAGAGTTGATCAAAATAATGAATCCTGGTTTCATGCTCCCAATCAGAATTGTTGGGTTCACGATAGTCGTATTGATTTACTCTAATCAACGCTAAAGTCCTGATCTCGAACTCAGATTAATTGTGACTGACAATGGCACTTGTGCCCAGTGATGTGATATCTATTATTTCCCAAACAGATCGGCTGCTCCGTGAAAATCACACCACTTTTTACCTTCAGGGATGGGTGTTCCACATGTTAAACAATGATCAGGGAGGTAGGGAGGATCGGGAATCTCTCCTGATCCTTCACAGGTAGGACAACCTACTGCTACGGCAGAAGCATCTTCTCTGTAAACAAGAACAATTTTTGAACCGTTACATTCAGGACATTGCATAGACTTTTGAACATACGACTAAAGGGCTTGAAGGCACCTTCTAGAGTAATTTTACAGCGGTTCTCACACGGGTAAACCACAAATGTTCGGTAGGAGCGGGTTTTGCAATAAGTTCTTGGGTTTGCCGTTAGTAAACAGTCAAACCTGCCCTAACGAACGCCCGCAGTTGCACTGGAAACCATTTCAATCGGTATGAGAATGGTCTAAGTGGTTTTGGTGCAGGTGGAAAACGCCAACGTAAAGCACGTTCCCCGATCACGGTTGACCTCCAGGATGCCTCCGAGTTGTCGAGTCAAGATCTGAACTAACTTTAACCCTAGCGATCGCGTCGTATAGATATCCAAATCTTCTGGCAAGCCAATGCCATTATCAGCCACAGTCAAACAATATTGACTGGAAGTATTACAGTGAAATTGGATGGAAATGATACCAGTTTGTTGATTGGGAAAAGCGTACTTTAAAGCATTTGTCAGTAGCTCATTCAAGATCAATCCAATCGGGTTGGCAATATGAATATCAATCTCAATTGAATCGACTGTGATGTGGGGGCGAATAGAGTTAGCGTTAGTTAGATAAGTACTAAACAGATATTGAGTTAACTCACGAATATACTCAGCGACATTAATTCGTGCGAAGTTTGGAGATTGATAAAGCTTTTCATGAATTAAAGCCATAGACTGCACCCGGCTCTGGCTCTCTTTGAGTAACTCTAAGACCATTGGATCGCTGATTGTGTTAGCTTGTAACCGCAGAAGACTGGATATGGTTTGCAGATTATTTTTCACTCGATGGTGAATCTCTTGCAATAAAACATTTTTTTCCTCCAGAGAGGCTCGAAGTTGTTCTTCACTTTGTCGTAATGCGATCTCAATTTGTTGGCGATCGCTAATATCTGTGGCAACTCCCAAAACTTCCTTGAAATGTCCATTTGCAGACTGAATTGGAGTTTTAATCGTCTGAAAGTATCGTTGTTGACCGTCAGCCGTTGTGAAGGTTTCTTCTAAAACTTTGAGAGTCATGGTAGTCATCACTTCTCGATCGACTGCCAGAGATTGTTCGATTTCTACTTCGTTTGGGTTGAAATCGGCATCAGTTTTACCAATCAAGTTTTGAATTGAAGTGTTGTAGAGGTTGGCGGTTGCCTGATTCACCAGTGTAAATCGTCCCTCCCAATCCTTCACAAAAATCAGATTGGGAACGGTATCAATCAGGCGACGGAGAAACTCCTGCTGGGCTTTTAACAACATTTCGGATTGTTTGCGCTCAGTGATGTCCTCAATCATTGCCATACTATAAAGCGGATGTCCGTCTGAATCACGAATGAGTGCTACAGTCATATCACTCAAAATCACATTTCCACTTTTCGTGATGAATCGCTTCTCCATTTGAAAGCCAGCGATCTCGCCTCGAACCATTCGCTCAACTTGAGCAACGTCTTTTTCTAAATCATCTGGATGAGACAAATCTGCGAGGAACATGGTTGCCAACTCAGCCTCGCTGTACCCAAAAATTTGACGATGAGCCGCATTTACCCTAAACACTTCATAGGTGTCTATCTTGACCAGGCTGATGGCAATCGGTGCACAGTCAAAAACTGTGCGAAACCGCTCCTCACTCTGCTGTAACGATTCTTCTGCTCGTTTGCGATCGCTGATATCCTCCACGACCCCAATCGAGTAATCAAGTTCGCTAGTCGGCTGACCCACCAGAGAAGCTGTCAAATTAACCCAGACGATACGACCATTTTTGTGCAAACAACGCTTTTCAATTGAAAAAGAATCGATAGCTCTAGTGCGGAGTTGTTGCCATCCTTCTTCGCCCTTGTTGACATCTTCTGGGTGACAAAGATCTTTAAATGTCTTGGTCAACAACTCCTGCTGGGTATAACCCAAAATATCACACAGCTTTTGATTGACCTTGAGATATTGTCCATCAGGTGTTGCGAGGCTAATGCCAACAGCAGCCTGATTAAAAATTGCACTCAGTTCTGCTTCACTTTGACGTAGAGCAGCAGTACGTTCTTCTACATGGGCTTCTAGCTCCTGGTTCAACTGTTCTAAGGCTTCAGTGGCTTGTTGTCGCTCTAGTTCTGCGGCTGCTCTTGTTGCAAAGATGCGTAAAAATGCTTCTGCTAATTGGATATCGTGCATTGGTTTGTTGTCCATGATGCAGATATTACCGAGCTTTTGATTACTTGTGCTGACTAACGGAATACCCAGATAGCTATCGACTTGAAGAGCCTGCGCGAGAGAGTAATTAGAAAAATGTTGTTGAAAATCCTTTGGGCAGTAGAGGCGTTCATGCTCCGTAACGGCATCACAACCGGGTATATCAGTTATGGCAAAGATCATATCAGCTTGAGGTTTGCCATCTTTCCAATACGCCAGAGTTTGCAAGTGATCACCGCCGACCTTGGTGATGAGAACGTATTGCACCTTGAGTGCCAACATCAATTGCTGTGCCAGAGTTGAGAAGAAGTCTTTCCCCGTGACCGCAGCCGTACTTTCCACCAACCTTTTCAGAGCTGTTTCTGCTTGTTTGCGATCAGTGATATCTCGAATCATGACTAGAACTTCCTGCTCGTTGAGTGGAGCAATCCGGACTTCCTCGTAGCGTTCCTCACCGTTCGTATTAAAAATTTGTTCGTAGATCTGCAAACTGCTACTCTCAATGGCTTGATTCGCGTAATAGAGCCGTTGTTCAGCCAGTTCGGGAGATAAAACACTGTATACGGTTGGCTCACTTGATGATTTCGGTGGATATTGGACACGCACCTTTCCGCCCCCCGACATGGAACTGTAGTAACCCCTGCGATCCATCTGAATCAGTAGATCGGGAATGGTTTCCATGATGGTGCGGTTTGTCTGCTCACTCTGATGGAGGGCAAATTCAGTTTGTTTGCGATCGCTAATATCCAAATCCATTCCAATCATTCGTAGAGGACGTCCATCTGGGTCACGTTCCACTACAGCGTGAGATTCAATATAACGAATTGTGCCATCCGGCAAAACAGCGCGAAATTCTGTCTGATACTTGGCTTCACCAGCCAGGGCTTGCTGAGTCAATATGTGACAAGGGATGACATCATCTGGATGAATTCTCGCTTCCCACGTGGCGTAGGTTTCCCGAACATTCGAATGTTGGACACCATAGAGTTCATACGCTCGCTCATCCCAAAGTAAGTGATCGTTAACCACATCCCAATCCCAAATCGCTCCTCTGACGGATTGCACTGCCAGATTGAGCCGATCTGATATGTCTCGCAAACGCTCTTCTGCTTGTTTGCGATCGCTAATATCTTGCACTAAGGCGAGAACTTCGTCCTCTCCATAGGGAACAATCCGAACTTCTTCGATTTGAGTGATGCCATCAATCAACAGGGTTTGTTCATAAACTTGAACCGATTTGGTGTCGAGGGCTTCCTGGATAGAATCCATGTATTTTTGGGCAAGATCAGGCGGTAGAACATCAAAAATATGGCTTCCTACCATCGTGGAAATCGTGCCCACTATCCGAAAATTAGGAGAAGCTACAAATTCGAGATAAAGCCCTGTTCGGTTGATTCGCATGATCAGATCTGGAATTGCCTTAATTAAGGCTCGTTGGTGGGCTTCACTTTGTCGTAAGGCTTCTTCGGTTTGTTTACGCTGGTCGATTGCCATGATCGTTCCACTCATGCGCACGGGTTGCCCCTCGTCGTTGTAGAAGGCACGTCCCCGTCCCTCAACCCAGTGGATGCTGCCATCTGCCCAGATAATTCGATATTCGTGGTGGTAAGCAACGTTATGTTGAAGGGAGTAGGTGACGGCGTCACCGATTCCGCCGAGATCGTCTGGATGAACACAACGAGCAAAGGTTTCATACTTGCCGTCAAACGACCCTGGAGATAGACCGAACAACTGCTCATGCTCTGGTGACCAAATAATTTCTCCTGTGAGCAAATCCCAATCCCACATGCCCATCTGAGCAGCATTGAGAACCGTTCGCAGGCGATCGCTACTTTCCTCAATTAATTTACGGCTGAGTCGCTCAACTTTTTGTCGGCTCTGCCGCAGGTTACTGCTTAACAGCGTAATGATCACGGATACCAATGCGACTAACAGCAGACGGAGGGCATGATGGGCACTCTCAGAGGGGAACTGATGGAGCGGTGAAAAAAAATAATAGTGAATAGCAAGCAGAGAGAGGACGGACGCAACGATTCCGGGTTTAAGTCCGCCATACCAGGTACTAATGGCGATCGCAACGTAAAAGAGTGCGCCAACCGTGCGGAAAATAATATCGTCTAGCCAAAGACTTAAGAACAGAGCAACGGCTGTAGACGCGATCGACACAATATAAGGAAAAAATTGTTGGTATACGCTCATTGCTGCTTGTCTTTTGGGGTTATACCATTGCTTATGCCCTAGTATGCCCAAACTTCTGGCATAAGCGAGTTTGTTTTGCTTACCCTTCAAGCGGTTTTGGCAATTTTATTCGCTGCAATCGTTGGGTAATAGCCGTCTTTGTCTGAGTCACGATTTGTTCATTATTCAGTAGTTGCAGCAGTCCGTTCGCCCCCCACAATGTTGTGTGCAGTTCAAATGCCAGTTGGGCTGCGTCTACGTCTGGGGTAACTTCTCCCAAGTCCTTTGCTTCCTGAATAATCTGGCTGACCGTTTCTAACCATTGCTGTATCAACTCGGCAATGCGATCGCGCACAACTCCCGGTCGGCTATCAAACTCGACAGCAACAGCCGCAAAGAAGCATCCCCCTCGAAATACCTTCCTTTCTCCATAGGACAACCAGGCAGTCATCAGGGCTTCTAAACGAGCAATTCCCGGTTGGGCGGAGTAAGCCGGTTGAATCACTTCTGCGGCAAAAATCTCCCGCGCCGTATCGATCACCGCCAGTTGCAGTTCCTCCTTAGACCCAAAATGAGCAAACAGCCCGCTTTTGCTCATGCCCAGTTCACTCGCCAAACGACCGATGGACAGCCCTTCTAGCCCTTCGATCGAAGCAACATCAACCGCTACTTTCAAAATAGTTTGGCGGGTCTGTTGCCCATGGGTTGTGCGGCGACGCGACGTTGTAGTGGTGATGGATTGAGTCATCGGAATTAGTTTATCTGGTTGGATGGCGATCGCAAGTTGAGCGGAGCAGATGGATGTTTAAAGGGGTTTTGTCTCTTTGAAGGAGTGGGAATTAAATAACGTCAATCTCCATTATATAGACAAATACGAACGGTCGTGCTAAGAATAAATCTAACGAACGGTCGTGCTTTTATTCAAGTAGGAGTTGTGTGAATGGATGGTGGACTGGTTCAAGGTTTGTCCGAAGAGGAATCCCCTACAGACGTTGAAACGATAGCCCGTGCAAATCATGACACTCGGAAGCGGCGCGATCGCTGGAGACTAACAGCAATTGCCGGACTGCTACTGGCTACTGGAGCAGTCGCCATAATCCCACGATGGCTCTCGGCTCAGCAGCAACAAACTTCCCCCGATGCGGTTGGAATGCCCGTGAAAACGATGTCAGCAACCATGGTGCAGTCCTATACCGTCACCCGCTTCTACACGGGTCAGGTAACAGCTACTCGCTCTAGTGAGCTTGGGTTTGAACGCTCTGGTGCATTAGTTTGGGTAGGCGTCGATCGGGGCGATCGCGTCGAGGCAGGTGATATTTTGGCGCGTCTAGATACCCAGAATCAAGGTGCTCAGTTAAATCAACTGCGGGCACAAAAAGCCCAGGCGGAAGCCGTATTGCAAGAATTACGCAATGGTCCTCGACCGGAGGTGGTTGCTACCGCTCGATCTCAGGTCAATGATCTGCAAAATCAGATAGCCCTGGAAACCCTTCGCCGCGATCGCCGAGAATACCTGCATCAAGAAGGCGCGATTTCCAGAGAGCAATTGGATGAAGTTGCCTTTAACCGTAGTGCTCTCCAGGAGCGATTAAACGCGGCTAAAAGTCAATTAGCAGAGCTAGAAAATGGGACGCGATCGGAGCAAATCGCAGCCCAACTTGCTGTAGTTCGACAATTGGATGCCAGCATCGCGGATCTGGAGATCACGATCGCCAAAAGTACATTGAGAGCACCCTTTGCAGGTGTGATCGGTGAGCGACGATTGGATGAAGGAACGGTTGTGAATGCAGGGCAGGCGATCGTTCGTTTGGTGGAGGGGGATTTACCGGAGGTGGAAGTCGGTGTTCCCGTTGAGGCTATTCCTCAACTCACCCCTGGTAGCACGCAGGTTCTTCAAGTGGGTGAAATTCGCTATTTCGCGACCGTGCTTGCAATTGAACCGGAGGTCAACCCCACCACGCGCACGCGCACGGTTGTACTGGCGGTCAATAACGCGGATTTAGTCAGCCTTGCTCCCAATCAAGTAACCCGCTTAGAGATGACCCAAGAGGTTTCCACGACTGGATTTTGGCTGCCAACGACTGCCTTAACTCCGGGCGATCGCGGCTTATGGTCTTGCTTTGTGGTGGTTGACGGCAAACTAGAACGGCGCGATGTGGAAGTTTTGCATACGGAAACTGACCGTGTGTTGGTACGGGGGTTGTTGCAATCGGGCGATCAGGTTGTTACGGAAGGTGTGCAGCGGCTCGTCCCTGGTCAGGTTGTCCAAGTCCTTTAAGCGTCACTATGACTACACTGTTTTATCGCAATGCTCGGCTGTTGATTCTGACGTTGGTGTTGATTGTTGTTTGGGGTGTTTCGTCCTTTGTGACTCTACCGCGTTTAGAAGATCCAGAGATCAATCAACGGAGTGCAACCGTCACTACTCTGTTTCCGGGGGCGAGTAGCGATCGCGTTGAGGCATTAGTTACAGAAGTGATCGAACAAGAATTATCTGAAATTGAAGAAATCGACACGCTGGAGTCTGCATCGAGCCTGGGAATTTCGATTGTCACGATTAATTTGAAAGAAACCGTCAGTGATGTTGAACCTGTGTGGCAGCGAGTTCGCAGTAAAGTCGATGACGCAGTACCTCAGTTGCCTGAAGGTGCTTTGGAACCTCGCTACGAAGATCAGGAAGTAAAAGCCAATGCTCTGATTCTTGGTCTGCTCTGGGAGACAGATGCCCCCGTCAACTACGGTATTTTGCGACGTTGGGCGAAAACGCTAGAAGACCGACTCGGATTTTTGCCGGGAACCGATCAGGTTGAGGTGTTTGGCGATCCACAGGAAGAAATTCAGGTTGTGGTTCGGCAGTCTGACTTAGCGCAGTTGGGATTGACAACACAGGAGTTGGCTCAACAGGTACAGGCGAGTGATGCCAAAGTGAGTGCCGGTCAGCTTCGGAACCCTAATCAAAATTTAGTGCTTGAACTGTCAAATGAGTTGGATTCTTTAGAGCGCATTCGCACAATTCCCATTCGTACGGCTACAAGTGGGCAAGTAGCGCAGTTGGGTGACATTGCTCAAGTCGATCGCCGGATTCGAGAGCCTGCCGATCATCTGGCGTTGGTGTCAGGCAAACCCGCGATCGTTCTTGCAGCAACCGTTGAATCCGCCCAACGTATCGACCAGTGGATGACCTCTGCCCGTGAAACGTTGAAGGTTTTCCAGACCGAGTTACCAGCAGGAATTGCGATCGCCACTCTTCTGGATCAGAGCAAATATGTCAACACTCGTGTGAATGGTGTCATGCGGGAGTTGTTGATCGGTTCTATACTGGCGACGCTGGTGATCACAGTCATGATGGGATGGCGGTCGGCACTGGTCGTTGGCATTGCCTCACCCCTGGCGTGTCTGCTCGTCTTTGGCTGGATGCGACTTTTAGGTGTGCCTATTCATCAAATGTCTCTAACCGGGTTGATTATTGCGATCGGGTTACTGATCGACAATGCGATCGTTATGGTAGACGAAGTGCAGATTCGCCTGCATCAGGGAATGGCTCCGGTGGATGCGATCGCCGATAGCACTCGCCGTATGGCACTTCCCCTCAGCAGTTCTACCCTGACAACGGTACTGGCGTTCATGCCCATTACCCTGCAATCAGGAAGTGTGGGGGAGTTCACAGGCACGATCGGGTTAAGTGGCATTTTGGGATTGACTAGCTCCCTGCTGATCTCCCTCACCGTCCTGCCTGCTCTTTCAGGGATATTACATCGCTGGCAACCATCCCCCAAACTGCCCCACTGGGCGGAGCAGGGACTGTCAATTCCTCAATTGACTCGCTGGTATCGCCACAGCTTACAGTCTGCTTTTCGTCGTCCTATGGGGGCGATCGCCCTTTCCCTGATTCTGCCTGTTATGGGGTTTGCCGTTACACCTCATTTGAATCAGCAATTCTTTCCTCCTACGGGGCGGGATCAGTTTTACATTGATTTTGAACTATCGGAGCAAACCGCTTTAGCCCAAACACAAGCACAAGCCCTCGAAGCTCGAAGCCTGATTCTGCAACATGCATCAGTGCTCGATGTGCATTGGTTTTTAGGTAAAAGTGCTCCAACGTTTTACTACAACGTTATTGGCAAACGGGAGAATGAGTCTAATTATGCACAGGGTTGGGTGCAACTGCGTCCGGGTGTGTTGCCTGCGAAGGTGATCCAAACACTACAAACAGAATTAAACGATGCATTTCCGGCGGCTCGTGTTGTGGTACGACAAATTGAACAGGGCCCCCCTTACGATGCACCAATCGAAGTTCGGTTATACGGTGGAGAGCTAAATACACTCAGGCAATTGGGGGAACAGGTACAGGCTGAAGTTTTGTCTTTGCGAAGCAATTCTCCTGTTGGGGCAAACGCTCCTGTGATTCATACACGTGCCACCCTGACTGAGGCGCAGCCGAAATTAGCGGTGACGGTTGATGAAGTGCAAGCCCGACTGGTGGGACTCGATCGGATGGCGATCGCCCGTCAACTTGATTCCACATTGGAGGGGACAACAGGTGGGTCAATTCTGGAGCAAACAGAAGAACTGCCTGTACGGGTGAGGCTATCCGATGTTCAGCGAGCCGATCTTCCTGGTGTAACTGGGCTAGATTTAGTCACAGGCGATCGCCAATCGATTCCCTTTGCCACCGTTGGAGATGTTAGCTTAGTCCCTGATTTTCCGGTGATCGCCCGTCGCAATGGGAGGCGTGTCAATACGGTGCAGGTATTCCTAACGGCAGGAATCTTACCTGCTACTGTTCAACACCACATTGAACAACGGTTACATCAACTTCAATTTCCACCCGGTTATATTTGGGAGTTTGGCGGCGAATCTGCTGAACGCAGCGAATCAATTGCTAATTTACTCTCAACGGTAGGTGTCCTAACCGTGTTGATGGTGGCAACGCTGGTTCTCACCTTCAACTCATTTACACTAGCAGCAAGTATTGGTGCGATCGCCCTTCTTTCAGCTGGATTAGGTTTATTAGCACTTTGGATTTCTGGCTACCCCTTTGGGTTTACAGCAATTCTGGGCACGATTGGCTTGATAGGGATTGCTGTGAACGAAGCAACAGTCGTTGTCTCTGCTCTACAAAATGATGAACTTGCAAGCTCTGGTAATCTTCCCGCTACTCAGGCTGTGGTGATTCATGCAACTCGTCATTTGGTAGCGACGACGATCACGGATATTGCAGGATTTATACCCCTGTTGTTTGATCCAACTGGATTTTGGAATCCACTGGCGATCGTCATTGCGGGTGGATTAGGTGGTGTTACCCTGCTCTCTATTTACTTCGTCCCTGCTATATTTCTGAAACTTAGACCTTTAAGTAGTTCACGAATTGCTCCGCCAAGCCATTAAATCGAATTAGCGTTAATAAACTATTTGCTAATCAAGCTCTTTGAGCTTTTTAGTAACTTGTCGAGTTCCTTTTGGTTTCCCTGGTTATCCAACAAGTCTTTGCGCCGAATAATTTACTCAAGTTTTGAGATCCGTCGATTAAAATCCAACAGCTCTGGCTTGCTTCCTTCTCGGCATAAGCTTGAGGAAAAAGGAAAGAGTCGTCATCAATCGAACTCACGCCCTACGAAACACACCCCTGAATCGATATGTGGTAGGGGTGGGTTTAGCGGTTTACTAATAGCAAACCCCAGAACTTATCTGAAAAACCCGCCCCTACCGACATTTGCCTTGATCACAATTTAATTTGGTATAACCACCAACTCCTTCTTTGAGTTAGCAGGCACAAAATCAACGTTCAAAGAACGGATTCGGGAACTCCATCTACTCCACTAGCTCCTTCAGGCGATCGTTCGACTGAGGAAGATACAAATTCTGCTCCTCAACAGAGTGCTAGGAAACTGGTCAGGTGAGCTTTCTTGTGGTTAGCGCAATGCAATCACTTAGACGTTTATGTTGTCAAAGCATCAGGTCATCTAACCCTAACAAACTTAGATCAGGTAGATAAACAATCTGTTTCTTTGACTATGACCTTGAATTCCAGCTACACGGATGTATGTCTGAAAGAGCCGTCGCATTAATGGACAATTGACAATTAAAAGCCAACCTGAAGATGGGGCAGAGATCTTAGTGCATTCTCTAAATAAACTTTTTTAGGTGAATCAAAAGATATTTTTTGTATGTTTGATTGAACTAACCACCGATTTTACTTAACTACAAATTCGCGAATCCCCGTTTAATCGCAATTAAAACAGCTTGAGTGCGATCGCTCACTCCTAACTTATGTAAGATATTACTAACATGGAATTTAATCGTACTTTCTGTAATGTGAAGAGCTTCTGCAATCTCTTGGTTATTCATACCCTGAACCATCTGCTTCAGCACATCCTGCTCACGATCGCTCAGTTGTGGATGGCTCATTCGCTCAGCAAGCTTCGCACCAACTTCAGGGGGAATATAGGTTTGTCCCGCATAAACATTACGGATTGCAGCAAGCAGTTGATGCATCTTACTGTCCTTGAGTAAGTACCCTCTAGCTCCAGCCTGCAAACCTCGGAAGATATCTTCATCGGTATCATAGGTAGTTAAAATGACGATACGGGCAGTTGGATACTGCTGGCGAATGGTGGTAATCGCTTCTACCCCTGTCATATCTGGCATTCGTAGATCCATTAATGTGATATCGGGCTGATGTTGATGAAATAGCGCGATCGCTTGTGTTCCAGTTTCCGCTTCACCAACCACATTCATGCCATCTGTTAGTTCAATCATGCGAACTAATCCGTTACGGACAATGGGATGATCATCAGCAATGAGGACTTGAATTGTTGGAGTGGCCATCATGGTTTCTCGTTTACGGGTGTAGTTAGTCGGTGGTTGTAATCTGATTTGTCATCAAGCAGTAGTTGTTTTCCCAATTAAATATTAGAAGTCTCATTGTAAAAAACTTCAAACATATCAGAAAATTTTCTAGTTGAGTCTTCTCCTCTACCTAATACCCAATTCAATGGTGATCAAGACAGATGTTGGTAGGGGCGGGTTTTACAGATAAGGTCTTGGGTTTACCGTTAGTAAACTGCTGAACCCGTCCCTACGAGCGTCCGTATTTGCACTGGAAACTATTTAAAGCGGTATAAGACTAGTACAGCAAAAAATAAGTTTTGAAAGGGGTGAAGGGGTGGAACCCCTGCTTGGGGGCGAAGCTCCCAAATCCCCTACATTGCAGAACTTTGTGTTCGCAACACTAGGTATAGCGACTGTTGAGACAGCTAATACAAGGGGGTGTGGTCTAGCCAGGAGTTGACCCCTGCACCCCGTCTTAACCAACCCCTCGGTTGCTATATGATTGAGACGGTTTTTGCAAGCTTTGCAGATCATGAGTGAGGCTTCGTTTGCCAAAAATCGTCTACTACTATTGAATTTATGGGTTAGAAGCATTGTGATTCGGACAGATTGAATACACCAAAGCCAAGGTAATGGCACTGTTGAAAGACTTGGAACAGCGGTAGCAATTCTTGGAGCAGGCGATCGCCCAGCAATGGTTACTGAAGCGAAATCAAAGAGCAGGTTAAAGCACTACAGACTCAACTGGGTGTTCTCAATCCTGGATGTCTCATAAAATAGTGACATTCCAGTAGAGTGAACTGCGCAGGTGCGATACTTTTGTTGCCCTAACCGATGCAACCCTTGATGGCTCGATGATTCTTGGAAAGAATAGCGATCGCCTTACAAGGTGAAACTCATCACTTTATTAATTGCTCAGAAGGAGTTGGTTTTGGCTGAACCTCTTAAAAACCAATTTGGAATCGAGATACCCAAAAAAATAGCTGCGATGATAGTTGGAGTAATTCCTAACTTCGCCACAGAAGCCTTTGTGAGCGAGATCCTAGATGAATATGATGACCTGGATTTGATGCCACGGGGATGGAAAATTGCGGAGGCACTCCACCATCATTTACCCAGCAACTACGAAGAAGCTGCCAATGTTCTGATTGCTTCATTGGGTCCCAAACTCGAACAGACCAAAGCATCTGGAATGGCTCCCTTCCTCTACCTTCCTCATGTTCTGTTTGTGGCAAGATATGGGCTTGAGCATTTTGAGATATCGATGCAAGCTCAGTATGAGTTAACGCAACGGTTTACCGCTGAATTTAGTATTCGCCCGTTTTTAGAACGATATCCCGAAGCGACCCTGGCACGTTTGAAAACATGGACACAAGACGCCAGTGCCCATGTGCGTCGCCTGGTTTCTGAAGGCACTCGCCCCCGTCTGCCCTGGGCACCTCGTCTGCGAGAATTTCAGAAAAACCCCTACCCCGTCCTGGAATTGCTGGAACTGCTCAAAGACGATCCCGAACTCTACGTGCGCCGTTCTGTTGCCAATAATTTGAATGACATTGGCAAAGATCATCCGTCATTACTGGCGGAAATCGCTCACCGTTGGTTAGTCAATGCAACCGATGAACGACGCTGGTTGATTCGTCATGCGCTGCGATCGGCTGTGAAGCGGGCTGACCCCGACGCGATCGCCGCTCTAGGTTTTAGTAATCGGGCAACGGCATCGATTAGCAGGGTTGGCATTACACCTCAACCTGTTGTGATTGGGGATTCTATCTCCATTGCGTTTGCAATCACAAACACAGATTCTCAGCCTCAGCGACTTTTGATTGATCTCCGGATTCATTTTGTCAAAGCGAATGGCAAGACAAGCCCCAAGGTTTTCAAATTAAAAACCGTTGAACTTGCACCTGGGGAAACGATACCCCTCAACAAAGCAATTTCCCTGGCAGACATGACAACCCGTAAGCATTACCCTGGAAGCCATTTGGTAGAAATTTTATTGAATGGACAAACGTTTCCCTTAGGCTCCTTCGAATTAATGAGGACACTGCCACCTGGCAATACTCATATCCTAAACACGGAACCTCACTCACGCTTTGACCTTTGAATCGATACACCCTCAAAATTTTGCTGTTCCAATACCCCCCCCTTCAGGTTTGATGTCTTTAACGCTCGTTATTCATAAGTAGCTGGGCGTAATTAAACGTTAGATAGAGGAGGGGGTGGAGGGGAATACATCCCCCTTCTTGGA
The DNA here is from genome assembly GCF_014697545.1 of Oscillatoria sp. FACHB-1407. Classification (GTDB taxonomy): domain Bacteria; phylum Cyanobacteriota; class Cyanobacteriia; order Elainellales; family Elainellaceae; genus FACHB-1407. The sequence continues at coordinate 72,850 of NZ_JACJSA010000027.1, forward strand.
GGCAACGCCCCCAAACCCCCTTTCCTACACTTATTTACAACTACCTACTTAGCTGGTGAAAAATTCATAGTAAGGTTCTCTAATTCACTGGAGGATACCAGCCACTGAACACCCAATGTTTACGAATAACCGCGATCCTTGCGTGATTCATCTGCAAGCCTAGCACTGTTACCTACAATTGGCGTTAGTTCTTCCACTTATGGATAGCAACCAAAGGGTTGCCTTAGACGAAGTGCAGGGGTAGAATACCTGGCTGGGGGCGCAGCCCTCACACCCCTTGTCTCAACTATCTCAACTATCTCAACTGTCTCGACTGTTGCTATACATCTGCACTCCAACAAAATAATCTGTCCAGTATTGTTGACGCGGATTTATGCTGAGACTCAAGGCGTATTTCAAGCAATGCAGAGTAATTTCACTTGTTAGACAATTGCTACTACAACTTACGCAAGCTTCGGTTAGGAGAATGTGTTAGGGTTGGGTTAGTGAGGATTGTAACCGCTATCAACTTTATTTCAAGCCTCTTCTTTGTCAAAGCTTCTAAATCTTTCTACATCGGAAGCAATTCAAATTGATGGATATCAATGAACTATTTTGTGATGTCGAGGAAACAGAATAGTACTGAAGAGAGCTGCTAAAAACAGCATTAAATCGAACAACAAAAGACTTTGAGTAGATCCAGGAAGCCTCAAGGTTACAAGAATTTCAACTCAGTTAAATCAACATTTGTTGCCTCAGCTTGGCATAAACGTTTTGTTTAGATCCAGGCTAATACGGCACATATGCCCAAATGACTTAAAAAAATAATGGAGACTAAGACTATGGATGCGCAAGAGATCGTGCAGCGATATGCCGAAGGACAACGGAATTTCAGCCACGTTAGCCTGATTCAAGTCTGTCTGGTAAATGCAAAGTTAATTGGAGCAGACCTCATTGGAGCAGACCTCATTGGAGCAAATTTACATGGAGCAGAGTTAACAGAGGCTCATCTCAGTCAAGCGAGGCTGAATCAGGCAAATTTAGCAGATGCAGATTTGGTGCAGGCTTGTCTCACCCATGCAGATTTGAGTGGAGCAGACCTTAGTGGAGCAGATTTGACCTATGCCGATTTAAGTGGGGCAGATCTCAGCGGAGCCAAGTTGGGAGGAACAGATCTGCGAGAAGCAAATTTGCATCAAGCGAATCTGAATGGTGTTGATTTACGCTGTGCAGACTTGAGTGGAGCAAATTTAAGGGAAGCAGATCTCAAGGACGCAAACCTCGATGGGGCTTATTTAGGTGGAGCAGATTTGACGGGAGCAGACATTCAAGGTGCAACGATCAATAAGGCAGAACTAAGCAAAACCAAGATGCCTGATGGAACGATTTACGCCTGTAGTGTCCCAGCCAATCTGCGATTAATTTGACGAGCAGTTTTAATTGGTTACGAAATCACCTCCATGGCATGACTGCTTCTCAAACCTGAGTGGTTCGATGTTGAGATCACCTTCTCTTTCTTAATAGAAAGAGGGGTGAGACGTGCTATGACCTATACTCTTTGCTTGATAGGAAATTCTTTAAAATGCTAGCTTTAATTACTTCTCCCCTCCAATCAACTTCTCGGTTGATGCGAGGTGGTGCATCGCCAAACCAACTCGATCGCAACATAGCCAATCAACATACTTGCCCGTGTTGTTCCTACATTCTACTTCGCCATATTCGATTAGGAGGTTTGTATTGGCGTTGTAGCAATTGCCATGAAGAGATGCCCGCTTGGCATTGAACAGCGAGAGGGCATCTTAATTAGAGGAATTTATGAAAGTATTGCTACTCAACCCTCACTCTCCTCAGTTTCTCTGGTCTTCGCATTGTCGCTCATGAAACCGAAGTAGACTAAGGATGATGTGATCTGGGTATTTTGCCCGCCATGCTAGTGCAAAAGACGGACTTTCAAAACCTAAATCAAACAGTCATCAGCTGCGCAAAATCGACTGCACAAAACAGTAGCGGTGGGTGATCCCTATCCCACCCCTGTCCCTCAAGATGTTCTGGCTCCTGCTAAAAAAAACAGATACATTGTGAGTATCTGGGGTTATGTGCTGCTAATAAGCATTTTTTGGGTATCATGCATTAGCTAGAGAACGAATCACATAACAGCTTGGATATGATCCACTTGAACCCTTATAAACGTCTGAGCAAGAATTAATCTCAGTAAATCTTAATTCTTTGCAGTTCCAGATAGGGGTGTGCGGTTTAGATTAGTACTAACCAAGTTTGTGTCACTCAAATTAGCATCTATCAAGGTTGCTCTAGCCAAATTCGTATCAGTCAAATTTGCCCCAGTTAAAATTGCTCCAGTGAGATTAGCACAGCTCAAGTTTGCTCGAGTGAGATTTGCCTTGGTCAAATTAGCACCACTGAGGTTGACACCACTCAAGTTCAAGTTTCTCAGATTTGCTGCTATCAGATTCAGGTTCCTGAAATCTCTTTGTCCTGCTGCGTAACGGCTACACAGTTCCTTAATATTCATAGTTTCAATACTCCTGGAGTGATGATTCGATCTGACTTAAAGAACAATTATTGTCTCCAAAGCCATTCAATTGAGCTCACATCTTGTACTGGAGCATAGTGCATTGCACCTTCAACTTTGCTGTGGCTTTATTCATGAAGCCACACAAAACCTGCTAGATAGGAAAAATACAAGATGTGAGTAGATTAATCAGTTCTCAGGTTTAGTAGTGCCGAGAAGAATTGCTTCTGTTTCCCCAACTACTACCAGAAGAGCCTCTCTCCTCACGAGGTTTTGCCTTATTAACCTTGAGGTCACGTCCCATCCACTCTGCACCGTCTAGTGCTTCGATCGCAGTTATTTCTTCTGCGTCTGTTGTCATTTCAACAAAGGCAAACCCACGAACCCGACCTGTCTCCCGGTCAGTCGGCAACTGAACTCGCTTGACTGTGCCGTATTCAGAGAAAGTTTGGCTCAAATCATCCTGTGTAACTTCATAAGATAAGTTACCGACATAAATCGACATAGAAATTCTCCAGAATCAAAAAATGTAGAGAATTAGATCCGGAGAGACGCTTTTTAAGAACGAATTACACAGCCGAAAATAAACCTTACCTAAGACAATAACATAGGAGCAGCAGAAGTGGGGAAGTTGTGCTAGGGTTGACGGTATAAATATAACTGAACTTCAAATGTTACTTGCAGCAGGAGAACGAGATTTTTCAAACATTGATCTCAGTTCAGCCAAATCGAGCTGTGTAAATTTGAAAGATGTAAACCTCACAAGAGCAAATCTACGTCATGCTAACTTGCGATGGGCAGATTTAAGAGGAGCTGATCTCAGTTGGGCAAGGATAGAGGGAGCCGATTTACATGCGACTAACCTAAGGGGAACCAAGATGCCCGACGGAACTGTGCATAATTGAGTAACAATTGAGTGAAACCCAGCACGAGTCTGCTGTTCCAGTTGATGTAAAGCTTATGGCTGCTGCCCTACAATCGGAAGTGTGACCAGGATGTGGAGTTGTCCTGGTGTGAATGCGCAAAAGCTTTGGCGTGATTTGCAAATGGGTATTGCAATGAGCCAATGTGCCTCTAGTTCAGAGAGTTGGTCTCTAATTACCCGAGATGAACTATGTTTACATAACAGTAATTCGTAGTAGATCAGAAGCCTAAAATGCTCACAAATTCTAACTTTGCAGGTTTACGCTACTCATTTGCAAATCGTGCCATTTTGCTGATCATCCACAAATTGGTAGCCACACAGAAAAGGTACTGCCAGACCCTGCGGTTGATGTGAAGGAAACTCGCCCTCCATGCAGCTCTGCTCATTGTTTAGATAAAACAAGCCCCAAGCCAGAACCAGCCAGTTGAGGGTGATTTGTACTGTCGATTTGCTGAAAGGCTTGAAATAGCAGATGCTGCTTCTCTAACGCAATTCCTTTACCCGTATCCTTCACCTCAAGCACTAAAAAACTGTCATCTGGCATTTCATATCCCCATTATGCCAAACCTACCATTACTCTTTCAGCAACACTTTTCTGCTTACTACCACTCTGAGCGATCGCTGTTTGATTTACTGAATGAACAGGTTGATTACGTTACAAATGCTTACAAAGCGCAATGAAATATTTTAGAACCCAACAAAACTCCAATACAGTAATCAAACTGAACCTGCGATCTTGTCAATTCTGTCCGTTACAACAACACAACCCGTTGACCGGATACAGATTAATCGCCCAGTCTTGAATGCTAGATGGGTAAATAGTTTTTGGCAAGCGTTCCAGGTTCCTGACTTGATTCAAGAAAGCTTCAAGATCAATCGGCTTAAGTAAGTACGCTTCAACCTTTACCGTCAACTGTTGAGCCAGATGAATTGGATCACACGTTGAAATGACCAGAATGGGGATCGACCTGCCAGTGCCAACTGCTAGGGATCTGACTCGTTGGATCAGTGGCAAAACACTTTCGCCCAGGAACCTCATTTCACAAATCATAAGATTGGGTATGTATCCATCCAGAACATCTAATGCGTCTTGGATTGATGTAGAGGTTGTTACCTTTGCACCCTGATCTTCCAGCAGAAAAGTATACAGATCTTGGGTATCGCAATCGTTGTCTACTAGAAGAATCTGAACTTCTTTGAGCATTTTGGGATTCACAGGGAATTCAGCTGTGATCAACATATTGATACCTCTGAAGATTTTGGAACGGTTACTGTAATCTTGCTGACGTTACCCACTCTTTCTGAGAATGCGGTGGCGAATACTAGACGAAGCGTGATGAACTCTGTGCTGTTCGACACGACAGATTTCCTCCCGAGCAAAGTAGAGGGCGATCGCTTCTACTCCCAAGATCAGCCATGCGTAATCGCATAATTTTTCTAAGTCTGTGAGTGAACTATCCACAATCCATGCCTCTGGACAATGAATAATCAACGTTCTGTGGCGATCACAGTGAAAGGCGCAATGCAGTAAACTTTGGGCAAAGAAGCTACGCAAACGTTCATTGCGAAGCTGCGAAAGCCGTATTCGATCATCAAAGGTCATTTCGGTAGATACCATAGCAATTATTAAACTCCTGCCTGTAATTAGTGAGGGCGAGGTGCAGCGATATAATCTAACTTGGAGCAGTCAGCACTCATTTATCTGATGTTCACGGTGTGATCCCGGCACCTGGATCTGGACTGTCCACTCTTCGTTGGGAAGAGGTCTTCTGGTGATCGTTTTGATACTGTGGTTGCATAAGCTTGTTAGTCACCCATCTTTAAATCTGAATCAAATAAATTATTTTTCTATTGCCACTTTGAATGGCTCATACTTGATTTGCCGCATGAGTTGGTTGATTTCGACACAAAAAATAACTTTTGACAGCAAAAAGAGTGGATGTGTATAAAATTTTCATGAATGGTTGCTTATGACATTCAGGAAAAATATTTAATAAAAAACCTGGCAACTCAGATTTTGAATCAGCCAGGTGGGAAAAATGAAGTTGAAGATTGCTCGCTTGATGAGTCTCATGTGCAATCCTCCCAAGCACGATTGCAGACAGTGTTTGACTTCTTAGATGAATTGATTGAATACGTTAAAAAACATAATGCAAGGTCAGAGCCTCATTAAAGGGCATTAATTAAGTAGTCAAAATAAGTTCCTACTTCGCTCGCATCTTCCCCTGACATCAGGGACATGGTGAGATTTTTCATCGCCCGCACCCCTTCAGCAACAGCATCAACGGGAGTACCAAGAGAGTTATACATTTGACGGACTCCAATAACCCCAATTTCCTGAATGGGTGCTGTTTCCCCATCCGCAACGCTATAGGTGATCAGGCGCAAATAGTAATCCATATCTCGTAAGCAGGTGGCCGTCATTTCCTCACCATAGGCATTGCCACCCGGAGAGACCAAGCTGGGTCGTTTTTGAAACAATTGGTTTGTAGCCTGCTTCACAATCCGTTCACGACTTTCGGTTAAGGCTTTGACTAGCCGCAAACGGCGATCGCCACTCATCACAAAGCTTTTAATCTGATCCATCTCGCCTGGAGTGAGATAACGACATTCTGTATCAGCATTTTCGATTAATTTCTTGATAATACTCATGGGTGAGTTCCTTAAAGCTTTAAATGAAGGGTTAATGCAGTGGACTTATCAAAGATCAGCATCTCAGCTTGACTTTCGCTGGCACGTTGCATGTACTAAAAACCATGACAGATCAGTGTTTGATTTCATGTGTGAGTTGATTAACTACTGCCCTAACTTTCAGACATGCTATAAACAGAAGATATTGTAGGTATAGGGTTACTGGTCAGCTTTGCTACTTCAATTAGTAGCACTTTGCGATTAAACTTCGATGAGTTCACACCTATAATTGGGCAGGGTTTCTCATACTCCATTCCCCGACTTCTAAACCAATTAATGTCTAACTCAGTTTCAGAACGTCTTAAGCAAAATGCTGAAAAGATCATGCAAATGTGGGAGGTGCGGGCACGGAATGAAGTGAGTGCATCCCTGCATCAAGATTCTCTGGTCTTGCAAAACTCTCTACCTCTGTACTTAAATCAACTGGCTGATGAACTCTCAACCCGGATTGAACGGAAACCTGCCAAAATCACAGCGGCTCAGGTAGAAACCACTCGCATTGGCAAGCAACATGGACATGAACGTGCAGGCTATGCCGACTACTCAATGACTCAACTCATCTTCGAGTACCATATCCTGCGTCAGGTAATTTTTCAGGTTTTAGAGGAAGAAACCCCTCTAGGTGTGAGAGAACGAGATATCATCATTGACTCGATCGAGCAAGCTGTGAATGATGCGGCGACCCAATTTTCCCAAACGCTGCAAGATATTCAAGAACTCTTTATGGTGACATTAACCCACGATCTTAGAGGTCCAGTTAATGTTGTCAAAATGGGCACTCAACTCATTCTTCGTCGGTTGGAGCGAGGAGATGCCCACATTGATGTGGCGGCAAGAATGATCAGTGCGATCGATCGCATGGATTCGATGATTCAAAACTTGCTCGATGCAAGTCGAATACGGGCAGGACAGAGCTTAAAGCTTGAATTTGAGGAATGTTATTTGGATCAATTGCTTCAAGAAGCCGTGGAAGATTTAAATTTCACTTACGGAGAGCGTTTTGTTTTGCTTGCTGATCCAGCTATCAAAAGCAATTGCAGCCGTAAGCAGATTCGGCGGGTCATTGAAAACCTAGCCACAAATGCTGTGAAGTATGGTGCTCCAAATACGCCAATCACTCTCACACTTCAGCAAACTGCAACACAAATTGAGCTGATAATTCACAATGAAGGTAATCCGATCGCTTTAGAAGCGCAATCTATCTTATTTCAGCAATTTCGTCGTACTGTCTCTGCTGAAGAGCAGACCGGATGGGGATTAGGGCTATTTTTAGCAAAGAGTATTATTGAGACGCATCAAGGAACCATTGAAATTGAAAGTGCGGAGGGCAAGGGGACAAGCTTTATTGTTAAGTTGCCTAGATGCTCTATGGTTCCAGAGTAATCTCAAGAAGCGATCGCCTAAACTTGAATCGGTCGTTTCCCGTTAATCTCCTTGCCATTCCCGATCTTCTAGTTCCTGCTGAGGTAGTAGCAGCGTTGCTTCAATTTCTTGTCGAATGGCGGTAGTCACTTCGCAATTGCTATTCAAACAGTCGATCAGAAGTTGGTTGGCATCATAGTAATGTTGCAACACTTGCTGTTGCTCCGGTGTAAATTGCCAGGGGTGATGAATATTGCGGTAGTGGGCGATCGTACCCCTGACCTGTTCTACCCAGGCACCATAATTTTGTTCCCACCAGTGTTGCAATCGTTCCCGGTTTTGACTGGGTGGGGGCAATTGATCTTTCAATTGTTGCAGAGACTTATAAAATCCTGCATCCAGAACCATGACCAGGATGTTGTTGAGGGCCTCGCTACAGGCATTGACATAGGCAAAATCTCGACTGTGGTCGGTGGCAAACTCTAACAACAAGTTCTCCAAAGCTGCATCTAGCACGATCCCCTGATCCAGGGTGCTGGCTAAGGCGAAGGTTGCGGCGGTCGGGGAGGGCTGGGCAAGAGCCAGATAAAACGCTCGTGTAGTAGCTAATTTAGGCTGGGATGGAATCGTCTGAGATTTTTGGCTGGCCCATACCAGAAATTCCTGTAGATAGGAATCTTGAGCCACCAGGGCATCAATTTCCTGCTTCATCAACTGCACCAGGGAATCGGCACTGCGTAACATGGCAACGGTTAACAAAAAGACTTCCCGCCAGTGAGGATCGGTAATATGACTGACCAACCCTCCCAGGGCTTGCTCTAATGACCGAAGATTATGGCTGGCGACAATTTTGCGAGCCGTAAAATATTCTTGAAAGGCAAGATAGGAGAACGAAAAAATTCCGCGTGCGCGTTCAATCAAGATGCCGTGTTGCGCCTCGATCGATTTGAGCATCGCTTCGCTCTCCAGTTGTAGTTCCTCTGGTTCCAGCAGGGCCCCGGGCAAATTCCGCAAATACTCCTCAATATATTGTTCAATCGTGCGCTGCTCAAAAAAGTATTGTCCCTGTTCAAAGGTAACGGATGCCAGCTGGCTCAGCAGCCTCAGCTTTTGGGGCAGCCGAAAATCTCGGTAGACATCATCGCGATCGATTCCTTTGGCTTCATCCCATTTGCCGAGCAGCAAATCTAGCCCTTGTTTATAAAACTCCGATCGTTTTGCTGGAAATTTCTCCTGACCGTGAAACATCCAGCAAGCCAGATGCAAAAACAGGGGAGTCACCACCAGTTGACGAAACTGCCAGTTTTCTGGCAAATCTAGCTTTTGCATAAATTGTCTGGATTGAGCTTCCCCAGTCTGAGGATTTCGCTGGGCAAGGGCGACAAACCACTTTTGAGCGAAGGTCGTGATTTGAGCCTGGGAAAACGGGGCAATTTCAACATCCGTAAACCCTGGCAGTTGCAGCTTTTGAGCAACGGTACGACAAGAAACAACGAACTGATTTTTGTGATACTTTTCTGAGAATTTACGAATTTCCCGCAAAATAGTGGTGCTGTCCTGGTTCAGCACTTCATCTAAACCATCTAGTAAGAGTAGAATGCGGCCCTCTTGCAATAGGGTTTTTAGCACGGAGAGATCGGGGACTCCAGCAATCTGCCATGCTTGACGAATATAGTCTAGAAGGCTAACTCTGCCACTCTCTCTGCATTCTTCAGCGAAATCCCGTAACGTCACAAAAATGGGAACTTGCTGGGCGGCAAATTCGCCTCGATTGCACTGGATAGCAAGATGTTTTAGAAATGTTGTTTTGCCGACCCCTGGTTTCCCCAAAACTCGTAGTTTTGAGTGGGTTTCAACGGCTTGCAGTCCTGGTATTTGCGGTTGCTCAACAACGCCCAAGCCAATCCGATCGAACTCCGTTGGGTTCAGGTTTTGCAGATTGGCAATCTCAAACCACTGTTGACTAACAATCTCTTCCAAAATATTGACATCAACATAGATATCATCAATGCTGACAGGACGATTGATGTCGAGGAGTTGCAAAAAACCACACTGGTTTTGAATGGTACCTCGATAGTGCGATCGCACCTGTTGCACCAGGCTATCAATATCTAAAGGATTACTATTTGAGGAAGCAGATGTAACCCCTTCCCCCGGTTCAGGGAATTCAGCAGGCGGACTTTCTGCAATGTCTCGCCAGTCTAAATCGAGAATGGAACAAACCGCTAAAAAAATCTGGCGATCGACGGGTTGACCTGTGAAAAATCGCCAGATCGGTTGACGAGTTTTTAAGTTCACTTCTCCTGCTAAATTTTCCTGAGTCCACCCTTTCAAGGCAAAGGCTCGTTTTGCCCGTTGAATTCCAGCAGGGGATGCCTGGAGCGATCGCTTGACCATGAGACGACCCTCCTGTTCTAAAATGTCAAAATGTTAAGAATTCAAACATGGGGCACTACCTTCTATAGTAGGTCTTCATGAATGAATTGTTATGGGTGGTCGATAAAATCACTCGCGGAAACTCATCTAAGTGGGGAACCTATACAGAGTAGTTAAGTAGTTGGCGGTAAAACAATTCTGCGTGCCAAACCCATTTGCCTTAAGCTCACAATCACCCACCAGGTCATATCCATTTCCCACCATTTCCAACCTGCTTTTGCCACATTTGGATATGCATGGTGGTTATTGTGCCAACCTTCGCCATAAGTCAGGATCGCTGCCCACCAAAGATTCCGAGAATTGTCATCTGAATCATGGCTACGATAACCCGTGATATGGCTGGCAGAGTTTATTAGCCAGGTACTGTGCCACAGCAGAACGGCTCGGAGGAATAGCCCATAGACCACAAATGACCAACCGCCAAGCAAGTAGAGGCCAACGCCGAGGGGAATTTGTAGCAGTAAGTAATAGCGATCGAGCCAACGGTAGAACGCACTTTTTGCTAGATCGGGTGCAAATTTGCGATTTGATTCGTATTCAAAAAACTCTGGGCGTTTGTAAAGTAGCCAACCCATATGGCTCCACCAAAAACCTCGTTTTGCCGAGTAAGGGTCTTTGTCAACGTCTTCAGTGTAAGTGTGGTGCCGACGATGCCCTGCCACCCAAAAGATTGGCCCACCCTGTAGTGCCAGAGCACCAATGAGTGCGATCGCGTATTCCAATCCCTTTGGAACGTGAAAACTGCGATGGGTTAGTAGCCGATGATATCCCAGGCAAATACCAATACTGCCAAATAACCAGTGCAAGAAGATAGCAGTTCCCAGTGCCGACCAGGAGAAAAAATAGGGGGATGATAAAGCTAAAACGTGGACTGCTGCAAAAAAAGTTACGCTTGTCCAATTAAGCACGAGCGACTGACTGCTCTTGTGAACAGTGCCAATAACATTGGAAGTCATGAAAATCTCATTGAATACACTTTCACTTTAGTTGGACATTTGGCTGCTAGTGTCCGTCTATAGGTGTGAGTGTTTGTTACGATTAAGATTGAAAGTATGAAACGTCAGAATCCGAATTTAAAGACCTAGTGTTGCGAACATAAAGTTCTGCAATGTAGGGGGTTTGGGGACTTCGCCCCCAAGAAGGGGTGGAACCCCTTCACCCCTTTCAAAACTTATTTTTTGCTGTACTAGCATTAATAACATAAGTTTCAGTCACCAGACTTAGTTGAAATCAATACAAGAACCGGGGGAGTACTCTTCAGGATCGCTTCCCCAGTTCTTACAAGCTTGTTTAATTATGACTATCAACTTAGTTGGACTAACGTTAAAGAGCAGAGCTTTAAGGTGATTATTGCATAATCGGGTTCATGCTGCTGTTTGTTGTCTTGGCTGTATGTCTTCGATAAGCTTGGCTTAGATTAGCATCAACCAGATTGGTATCACTTAAGTTGGCGTCTGTTAGATTTGCTTGAGTGAAATTCGTCTTGTTCAACGTCGCTCCAGTCAAGATTGCTCCAGTGAGATTTGCACAGCTCAAGTTTGTGTTTGTCAGATTTGCCTTCGTCAAATTAGCCCTGGTGAGATTGATCCCTTTCAAGTTCAGGTTTCTTAGATTTCCTGCCATTAAATTGAGATTGCTGAAATCCCTTTGTCCTGCTGCGTACCGGCTGCAAAGTTCCTTGATATTCATGACCAGAAAGCTCCTAGAGGGATGGAATGATGGACTTAAGAGTTACTCCCGATTAATATCGAAACTTTCTCTTACGCTGCTTATGTTTGGCAATCTCTTTGCGCTTCCGTTTTTCGATCGGTGTTTCAAAGTGACGATGCTTTTTCATATCAGGAAAAATTCCTGCTTTAGATACTGCTCGCTTGAAGCGACGCAAACTGGACTCAATTCCTTCATACTCGCCCGGAATAATTTGAGTCATTCAATATCCTTACTTAATGAAATAAAGTAAGGCTGATAAGAAAGCCACCCTAACAGTAGCTTCCTATCAGCCTTGGCTTTAACTACTCAATGAATGTGATTACTTTAATCTCTCGATCTAATAACGGCGAGAAGAATTGCTTCTATTGCCCCAGCTTCCAGAGGAACCTCTTTCTTCACGGGGTTTGGCCTTGTTAACCTTGAGATCGCGCCCCATCCATTCAGCACCGTCTAGTGCATCGATCGCAGCGGTCTCTTCTGCGTCAGTTCCCATCTCGACGAAGGCAAATCCGCGTAATCTTCCTGTTTCGCGATCGGTCGGCAACTGAATTCGTCTAACCGTGCCATATTCGGCAAAGGTTTGGCTTAAGTCATCTTGTGTGACTTCATACGATAGATTACCAACATAAATTGACATACAGATTCTCCAGAATCGTGAGTGTAGAGAATTAGATTCGGAGAAACGCTTGTGAAACGAATTACACAACCGAAAATAAGCCTTACCTAAGATACTAACGCAGAATGAGTAAGAGTGGGGAAAGTTATGTTAGGGTTGACAGCATGGATAGAACTGAACTCCAAATGCTGTTTGCAGCAGGAGAGCGAGACTTTCAAAATATTGACCTTAGTTCAGCCACTCTTAGCTGTGTGGATTTGAGGGGTGCAAACCTCGTGAGAGCTAATTTACGTCATGCAAATTTACGATGGGCAGATTTGCGGCAGGCAAACCTGCGATGGGCAGATTTGAGAGGCGCAGATCTCAGTTGGGCAAGGCTGGAAGGAGCCGATTTAAGTTCTGCTGACTTAAAAGGGGCAAAAATGCCAGATGGAACAATTCATAGCTGAGGTAATGCGTTATACCACGGTTGCTGATGTCCCATTAATTAAGCCCTTCACCCTCTAAAAGTGACTGACCTGTATTTTCTCTGCGAGCATGGATGTGTAGATGAGGTTCGCTAGTATTGTCAGAGTTGCCAACTTTGGCGATCGCCTGTCCAACCTTAACCGTCTCACCGTCTTGAAATTTATCTTTTACGTCGTTCAAGAATGAGATTAAGCGCGATCGCAACGGCTAAACCAATGCCGATTCCAAAAACAAGATTTTCTATGATCAATCCAATGGCAACTCCAATCGATAAACCTACTGCAATACTCGCACCCATACTACGTTGTGAATTTCTCATGCCTGATCCCTCTACATTTGAGGTTGTCAATTAATTGTGCTCCTGAAGTTTAATCTCTGGAAGCGATCGCTTAAGTTTGTAAAGGTTACTGCTTTATCGATCGTATCGAACTCACCAGAAACTGCGCGAGAATGGGTGCAATTTCTGGCAAACTCACGCCCCGCTTACTGACATCGGTGTTACCACATTTGTCTCTCTCAAAACATTAGTTGGATGGAGACAACAGCAGCCCTTGATGAATGATCTGCTTACAGATTGGCAAAATCCCTCCCGTTAGAAAGATGTTGATCGCAGGCATCGCTTTCTGGATTTTGGTAAGCGATATACTTTGGGAGATGGCTGACAGTGCTTCGTCGGGGAGAGTTTAGTGATCCATCTCGATCAACTGATTGCCACATTGATGCAGGTGGTGATAGACAATTCAGGAGCCGAAATCGGCACTCTGGTTCTCCTGGAAGAGGATCAACTCGCTGTGGTGGCTCAATGCAGCGGAAGTAAACCGTGTGACCTGGAAAAGCTTACTGTTGACGACTGTGCAACGATTCCTGTCTCCGTTATTCACCTGGTAGAATGCACTCAGGAAACACTGGTGTTTGATGATGCAGTCAGCGAACCGTCTTTTTCAACTGATCCTTACATTCAACACCACCAGACGCGATCGCTCTTGTGTATGCCAATTCTCCAGCAGCGTCAGTTGATTGGTATCCTTTATCTGGAGAACAATCTTAGTACCGGAGTGTTTACCCGCGATCGCTTGCAAGTTCTGAAACTGTTGATGGCTCAGGCAGCAATTTCACTAGAAAATGCTCGGCTGTATGAACGGCTAAAAGACTATGCCAAAACACTGGAACGGAAACTAGAAGTGCAAACTCAAGCCTTGCAGCAGGAGATCACTGAACGTCAACAAACCGAAGCCGCATTGAGACAGAGTGAAGCAAATTATCGCAACCTGTTACAGACCGCGAATTCCGTCATCATTCGCTATGATCCGCAAGGACGGATTCGATACATCAACGATTATGGGGTAAAACTCCTCGGCTACGAAGAACCTCAGATTGTAGGGCGAACGTTATTTGAAACCATCATTCCAGACATCGAAACCTCTGGACGCGATGTTAAACCCTTTGTCCGTGATTTGCTTCGCAATCCCAAATCGTACCCGCAAGGCGAGGGTGAAAACCTGTGTCGAGACGGTCGGCGCATTTGGATGGTCTGGTCGAATCAAGCTATTTTCAATGATCAGGGAGATGTCGTTGAAATCTTATCGGTTGGCAATGACACTACGCAACGTAGACAAGCAGAAGAGGCATTACAACGCAGTGAAGCTAAGTTCCGCAACATCTTTGAAAACTCGCAGGTTGGCATCTACCGAACCCGCACCTGTGATGGATTAATTCTCAATGCCAATCAACGCTTTGCCGATCTGTTTGGGTTTGATTCACCTCAAGAGATGATTGGCATTGAACACACTATAGGCTATTGGGTCAATCCCAGCGATCGCCAACAAGGCATTGAGGTGATGAAGCGGGACGGGGAAGTGCGAAGTTATGAAGCACAGATGCGAAAACGAGATGGGACAGTGTTTTGGGGGCTTTTCTCTTCTTATCTGAATGCAGACGATGACTACATCGAAGGGGTGATTGCAGATATTAGCGATCGCAAGCAGGCAGAAGTCGCGTTACAAGACTCTGAAGCAGAACTGCGATCGCTCTTTTCAGCCATTCCCGATCCAATGTGTATCTTCAATCGTGAAGGACAATTGATCTGTGCAATTCAGGGAAATCCATCCTATGGAGAGTTATATCGGGAGGAGTATAGTGGCAAAACACTGCATCAACTCTACGCCAGGGAACAAGCCGATGAATTTCTGAGTTATATTCAGCAGGTGTTGAGAACCCAACAAGTCCTCACTGTTGAATACAGCCAGTGGATAGCTGGGCGAGAAATCTGGTTTTCGGCTCGCATTGCCCCAATTCGGCATGAGCAGGTGATTTGGTTGTCGCGAGATATCACGGCTCTTAAGCAAGCAGAGGCAGCCTCGATTTTGGAGGAACGCAATCGCATGGCGCGTGAAATTCACGATACACTCGCTCAGGCGTTTACAGGCATTCTGGCTCAGGTAGGAGCTGCAAACCAGGTGCTCACAGATGATGTAGAAGCAACTGGGGCACATCTAGACCTGATCAAAGAATTGGCGCGAACGGGGCTGACTGAAGCACGGCGATCGGTCGTTGCACTCCGTCCTCAGCTTTTGGAGGCAGGCAGTCTACAGAACGCTCTTCATCGTCTCGTTGCTCAGACTAGAGCTGCCGCAATGGATACCACTTTGCACTATGAAATTGAGGGTGCCGTGTATGCTCTCCCCACTGAAATCGAGAGTAATCTACTGCGGATTGGGCAGGAAGCATTAACCAATGCGATCAGACACGCCCATGCTGACGAAATCCGAGTGGAGCTAAGATACGATCGCAATCAGTTTTGCTTGCGCGTGAAAGATAATGGACAGGGCTTTGGAGTCGGAAGTATTCCATCCTCTGAGGGATTTGGCTTACTCGGCATGAGCGAGCGAGCAGAGCGCATCGGCGCACAACTCACGATTCGGAGTCAACCTGGGCGGGGAACGGAGATTGTAGTAGTGGTTGGGGTGTAGTGTGATGACTACTTCAAACCCTACACCCCACAGCCTATACCCTCAATTCAGGTACTGATTGTGGATGACCACGCTATTTTTCGGCAAGGATTAGCCACGATTATTAACCATGACTCAGGTGATTGTTGCCGTTAAACGCGGCATTGTCAGTTTGTAGGGTGTGTTTTCGATCGAATTCGGACTCTAACTTAAGTTATAACCAGCCTTATACGTTGCGATCGCAGGGTGGCTCTATCAATTTGTACTGTAAAAAATTCAACTCACTGTAGACGACGGACTGAAGGCAATTTCCTATATTGAATGTATGCAAACAGTCATGCAGTCAAGAGATAAATCTAGGATCTCTACTTCCGTCGCTACAGATCCACACGATTCGGTGCTGCTGTTACTGAGCTATAAAAATTGCTCAATGCGAAAGGAATTCATCATGCAATATCTTTCACAGGACTTAATTCTTCTTGCACTCAATCCTCAAACTGGAAAAACTCGCTTCTCTTGGTACTCTGCGCTCGACTATGGCTTGGTCGGTTCTTTATTACTAGACTTAGTACTGCAAGGCAAACTTGAGATCGACAACGACAATCGTGTGATCGGTGCGACCGCAGGCAACACAGGCAATGAATTCTTAGATCAACGCCTCAGTGAGGTTCTAGCATCGTCTCGTCCTCGAACTGCAAGGTTCTGGGTGACTCGCTGGAGACGAAGATACCTGGGCATTCAAACGATTGTGTTGCAGAACTTAGTTGATTTAGGTGTTTTAGAACGACAAGAGCAACGCATTCTTGGACTGTTCCCAACGCAGCGATATTTTCTAACCGATGAATCTATTCAACGTGAGATTGTCCAGCAAGTTCGTGCAGCCGTGTTAGAAGGGATTGGACTGGATTCTCGGATGGCAGCATTGATTAGTTTGATGCAAGCCTCTCACCTGACCGATGCGGTGTTCAGACCTGAAGAACGACCTGAAGCGAGATCGCGAATTAAGGCGATCGCAAGAGAGGAGTTGGTCGGTCAAGCCGTTTCAAAGGCAATTTTCACCATTCAAGCAGCCACGCTTGTGGGTGCAATCAATGTCAGATGAAAAAGTAGGATTGTCTCTCGCGGTATTACTGGCATGGGGAATGTTAGGGCTTCATATTGCGATCGTCATTGCGAATAAGTGATTGATGGTGGATACACGGCGAACTGAAAACCATCAAGCTAGTAGTTTTTGGACAATTTTAACTTGTCGAATATTTGTTTCAAAACCTTCTGCTGTGTAGAGCAGAGGAATGCCCAAAATCTAATCAGGAGATTCAAATTTTGCGCTTCGACTGATCTCAATTTATAAAAACTGGAGAACAGCAAAATGATTCAAAAGATGATTTCACAGAAACCACTGCATCGTGCAGTCCTTTTCTACAATTCAGTACATTTGAAGTACTATAGCAACCCTAAATGATTTGTGAAAGTGCCCGCCCATTGGGCGGGCACTTTCACAAATCACCTTTTTCACAAATCAGATAGGACTGCTATATGACCCAAAATGATTTACTCGATAGTGCAACAGCATGAAACCATTTTCGTAAATTTTGCTGTCGGTTAATTCCAGAGAAGTGAGTGGAATAATCCCTGAGAAGAGTGGAATCCCTGAGCCAAGGAGAAAGGGATGGACTTTCAAAATCATCTCATCGATTGCTGGAAAAAGAACCGTTGCTAAATCTCCACCCCCGCACAACCAAATATTTTTACTTGGTTGTTGCTTGAGTTCTTGAACAAATGTGACTGGATCAGATGAAACCAGTTCAACGGCAGGATCAGGGCTTTGCTGGAAAGTACGCGAGAAAAGATGCTGCTTCATGTGCGGGTAGGGGTTTGTAATCCCCTCTTTCACACCAACTTCGTAAGTTCTGCGTCCCATCAAAACGGTATCAAAGTGCTGGTTGTCAGCCGTAATACCTAATGTCCCTCGCAAATGACCTGGAATGGTTTCAGGAAAATTAGATAGTAAATCCGCAACGTGTTCTCCTTCCATCAGAAAGAAGTCAAACGAGCCGTCTTTGCGAGCGATAAAGCGATCGACCGTACAGGCAACCAAATAAATGAGTTTAGACATGAACAATACCCTCTCAAATCATCACCTTGATCTACTTCACCCAACCAGGTGAGAACGAATTTTCTCTATCTTTGGATAGATTCTTCGTCACTTCTTTGTTCAATAATTCATCTCAAGAATGTGATAGTGCTACAAGAATTAGATAGCGAAGAGATAGAGCCTTTTCCTAACTTAAGGGTGTCTGAAGGAGTCAATATTAGGAGGAACGATGGCACATTTATTTGCGATCGCCTACTGATATGTGGGTCGCAATCGTCACAAAAGCACTAAATTAGTTGCTGCATAAAGGAGTCAATACTGATTTATGGTCGGAATTGAATACCTGTATGTCCTGAAACTGCTGACAGCACTTGGATGTGGGCTAATCGCTGGAGTGTTCTTCGCTTTCTCAACCTTTGTCATGAAGGCTCTGGCTCAACAACCCCCTGCCCAGGGAATTGCTGCGATGCAAGCCATCAACATCACGGTGATTAATCCCTGGTTTATGACCGCTTTTTTGGGTACAAGTGTCGTTTGTCTGATTCTAATGATCTCTTCACTCCTTCGGTGGCAACAACCGGGTGCTGCTTATTTGTTGGTCAGTGCTTTGTTTTATCTGGTCGGTTGTTTTGGGGTGACAATGGTGTTCAATGTCCCGCTCAATGATGCGTTGGCTAACGTTAATCCCGACACTAGCGAAGGGGCAACTCTCTGGGCTAGATATCTCACCTACTGGACGTTTTGGAACCATGTGCGGGCGATCGCCGCATTTATCACAGCAGTTCTATTCACAATGGCACTCAACGCCCCATCAAAATTGTAGAGGTCGATGAATTCACTGGAACATACGATTCTTTGGCGTAGATTGGATTGTCCTGGACACGATAGTTGTTGTCTCTGGAAAACTGGTGATGGCTGGCAGTTATCTGGAACAGCCATCTTCTTGTTTGAGCAAAAGCCCTGTCTTTTATCCTACGAGGTGAATACTGATAGCACCTGGGAAACCCGCACCGCAAGTATTTCAGGCTATGTCGGTAAATCCGTTGTTATCTTGGCGATCGCTCGTACTCCAAATCATCGTTGGAGTATCAATGACAAAGAATTACAGGACGCAGCAGACTGCATTGATTTAGATTTAGGATTTACTCCAGCCACTAATTTGATTGCCATTCGTCGGTTATCGTTAGCGGTTGGAGCGCGATCGCAAGCCCCTGCTGCATGGCTCGATTTCCCAGACTTCACGCTGAAACGATTGGAACAACACTACCACCGATTATCCTACGATCGCTACGAGTACACATCACCCGATGCGGGCTATGCCGATGTTTTAGAGGTGGATGATGATGGGGCGATCGCTTATTATCCCCAACTTTGGGAGCAGGAGAGATGAAGATCAAGCTTAACCGTCATCTTTGAAGGCGATGAAACAATATGAAAATTCTTGCGATCGGGGCAACAGGTTTTGCGGGTTCCCGTGTCACTCGCCAATTAATCGCGCAGGGACATCAAGTTGCCCGGTTTCACCGGGGTAATACTACTGCCAGCGACTCGGATTCGATCGTTCATTTCTATGGCACACGCAATCAGTTACCCAACTTCAAAGCCCAATTTGAACAATTTGCTCCCGATGTTGTGCTCGACATCATCCCTTTTACAGAAGCACAAGCCCAGGATGTTGTTCAAGTCTTGGGCGGTTTCACTCAGCGTATTGTTGCCATTAGCAGTGGAGATGTTTACCGAAACTATGAAGGGTTTGCAGGGCCAGGGTAAGCATCCTCCTGATCCAGTGCCCTTAACGGAAGGTGCGCCACTGCGGGAAACGCGATACCCCTATCGAGATTTGGAGGGGTTAGATTTCGAGTTTAAGCAGGATTACGACAAGATTCTGGTGGAACAGGTGCTAATGCAGCATCCAGACATCTACTGGAACAAACGTTGTAGGCGTTGTCGTTTGGGATGGGCGCGGTTCAGCAGGAGTGTATTCTGGATTGCTTAACCCCTGCCACATCTCTACATATCTGTTGCAACACTCTCACTTGCCTCCATTTGTAGCAAACTGTCGTGGAACTGCTCGGAGGTCATCGGCACATGGACGATTGATCGCCCCAACTCCTGACTCAAAATCGCTGCTACTTCGTCAAAGCTCAAATCGGTCGCACCATGCAATCCCAATACAGCATGTCCACTCCAATTGCGTTGCAACAGTAATTCTGCGGCGACGGTTGCAATATCCTGGGTGGCAATCATGGCAAGATGGCGATCGCCTGAAACGGGTAATAACACACTGTTTGCCGTGCGAATCGGTTCTAACTGCATCAGATAGTTCTCCATAAAAAAGCCCGGTTGCAAATGGATCATGGTTGACGCGGCAGCATTCAACTGTTGCTCAACCTCATACAACCCAGAGATAAGACCCATTCCCTGCGGTAAATGGGCACCATTACTGGAAAGATTGACCACATAAGGAATTTGATTGGCTGCGATCGCCACTGCTGCAACTCACATCGCCATATCCACAGGTCAATTCAGCAATGGAGCAGTATGACAACAGCCCTAATGATGGTTATTGGGAACCGAAATAGGGATAATTTCTATTTAGCAACCTCTCTGGCATCTTGCGATCCATAAGTTGCGGTGTAATCGACATTATGAGCAACTGCAATCCTCCATTGATTTGATTGTGAAGGTGTAGCGGGATCTTCTATGACGACTAAATGCAGCAAGCCGTAGCGGGGTGGGAGTGGCGTTCCATCAGGTTTTGTGTGTCCTGTTGTTTCCCACTTAACATCTACAGAAGCAACATCCGATCGGATTTTCTTGACTCTAATTTCTTTTGTTTCTAACTGAGCATTCTTAAGAACGGTCGAGAAAGGTTGATGATGCAAACGTTCAATCTCTGTACGAGTAGACATTAACTGCCCTACTACATCTGTAAACTCAGCATCTTCTACAAAGTATTCAGAAAAAGCTTTTGCATCCTTGCGATTCCATGCTGCTAAAGCATCTTCTACAGTATTCAGAAGTATTTCCTGGTTGTTAATCATTGAGTTTTACTCTGTGTTTTACTCTGTATCGTTTGATTGACATTTCTACTAATTTAGAGTGGCTTCTGCAATCCCCGAGATTTGGAAACTCGCCTTCCCCAGGGTTTCAAGGCAGAAATTACAATAATCACAAAGAGCAAAGAAACCTGAATCACAGATCCAATCAAGACTCCTTTCGCATCAAATCTGTAGATGGGATTGTTGAGGGCATTTAAGCCTTCTGATTGGGCGATCGCCTCAGCCGTACTACCCCAGGGAAACAACCAGAAGGTTCCAAAAATCATCAGCCCAGTGGTCAAAATCCATTTGGTAATTACCCAGTAGAATTTGAAGAAACCGTAGTTTGTTTGCCAACAAAGGAGGGTTGCTGTCACGACAGAACCGATCGCCGCAGGAATCACAATAAAATCATCCAGTAAGTTGATCACTGAATTGAGGGCAAAGAGAATATCAGCATTGGCTGTGCTGTTGTTTCTGAATGCAATCAGAAACATACTGAGAACGGTTCCTGTCCACAGTGCGGCAAAGCCAATGTGGAAGGCTAAAACCCAGTTTTTTTGCTGAAGACTCAGTTTGAGAATCTTCTGATTGTTTTGTTTTACATTGAGCGGGGTCACTTCACTTGTTCCAAGTGTCATAATTTAAACCTTTTTAAGCTAACTAGATTTGCAAGAAATTGTGGTGGTTGATTGAACAGATCAAAGATCTATGCAAGCAAGCGTTGTCTTGTTACAGTGCATTCAATTTGGTAACGATTAACATCTATTTGCTCAATCCATTTCTCGTTGGTAGAAGTTTGGTGGAAGCTTGGCTCAGCATTCCTGCTATGCGAGTGAAGGAAACGAATGACCCGAATACCATCAAGGCTACGGAACCAAATAGTTGACTGATCCTCTGCTTGAGACGCGATCGCAGGAGTAGTAGAGTGAATTAGGTGTTCTAGCAAATGCTGCTGATTTTCGGGTGCTACATGCAGCACATCGACTTGAGCCATCAAAGCATCATAGTCTTGAATTGTAAGAGGCCGCTCTTCCGTTAATACTATTTCGTAGTAACGCAGATCCATCTCTACACCAAGCTCCTGATAGCTGGCAAATCCAGCAGCAATATCTGGATTACGATGAATTGCCCGACTTGCTTCTATGCTTTCCCATTGCACAAGATTGATCACTTTAGAACCATCTAAACTGCGGTAGATGATTGCTTTGATGAATCCAGCTTGCCGACTGATTTTGTTCTCTGCATCAAATTGAATGCGATGAACAAGTACATCTTGCTGGGTAGGTTCAACTGTAAAGACATTGATGAAAGTCGCAACATCAGGATTGATAAGAGGTATCATCAGCATTTCTCCAAGCGATTAATATGCTGAGTGTAGCGATCGCCCCTTCCTTAAAGCTTGACCTTTTTTGCTCAACCTGTGCGAATCTTGCTGAGTTTCTACAATGACGCTCTGAATTCTTTCGGAGTTGTCCCAACATAGTGACGAAACAGCCGAGTGAAAGAACTGTGATTGTTTAACCCAACTGCAAGTGTGATTTCAGTAATCGTGAGTTGAGTGAATTGCAATAAATGCTTGGCGCGATCGATTCGACACTGGCTTAAGTATTGGTGAGGAGCTAATCCGGTTGATTGTTTGAACAACCGACAGAAGTGATATTGGCTTAAATTTAGAACACTTGCCATATC